>JADLFD010000099.1 GCA_020845805.1 Verrucomicrobiales bacterium
AGACCAGCCACCGGCCGGGCGCACTAGCCGCCGTCGTGCAGACGGCGCTCACTCCTCCACCCCCGCTCACCCCTTTCGCCATCGCCGTCCGGCGCGGACGTCACGTCCGCGGCTACTCTACTTCGCGTTCCGTTCCGTAGCCGCCGTCGTGAGACGGCGCTCACTCCACCGCTCCCGCTCACCTCTTTCGCAACGCCCAACGCCGTTCGGCGCAGACTTCACGTCCGCCGCTACGGCGGCCGAGGGGTTTGGCGGAGGCCGTCCTGAGATCTACTTCGAGGCGGACAGGCGCTCGTGCGCCTGACGCAACATGCGCTCGGTCGTCTCCCAACCGACGCAGGCGTCCGTGATCGAAACCCCGTACTTCAGCTGGCTGCGATCCGCCGGCAGCGCCTGGCTTCCTTCCAAGAGATGGCTCTCCACCATCATGGCGACCAGGGATTTCGTCCCGCCCGCGCGCTGCGCGATGACGTTGTTCCAGACCTCCTCCTGGCGCGCGAACACCTTGGCGGAGTTCGCGTGGCTGCAATCCACCATGATTCCGGAGCGCAAGGACGCCTTCCGCAACGCCGCGTCCGCCGCCGCAATGCTCTCGGGATCGTAGTTGGTCCCCGCCTTGCCACCGCGCAGGACAAGGTGGCCATAGGGATTTCCCAGCGTGCGAATGACGCTGGTCAAACCGCCCGGATCGATGCCGAGGAAACTGTGCGGATGCCGTGCCGAGAGCATGGCGTCGAGCGCCACCTGGAGCGTGCCGTCAGTGCTGTTCTTGAACCCGACCGGCATGGACAGCCCGCTCGCCATCTGACGGTGTGTCTGCGATTCGGTCGTGCGCGCCCCCACCGCGGCCCAGGCGACGAGGTCGTCGATGTACTGCGGCACGATGGGATCCAGGAATTCGGTGGCGGCCGGCAGTCCCATCTCGTTGATCCGCAACAGCAGCTCCCGGGCCCGGTTCAGCCCCGTCTCCACGTCGTCCGAACCGTCCAGGTGCGGATCATAGATCAAGCCTTTCCAGCCGATGGTGGTGCGCGGTTTTTCGAAATAGACGCGCATGACGATGCATTGGGTGGACGCCACCTCCTGGCGCAGCGCCGCCAGCCGGGTGGCGTATTCCACCGCACTGGCCTCGTCGTGGATCGAGCAGGGCCCGATCACGACCAGCAGGCGTGGATCCGTGCCATCGAGGATGGCCTGCACCTGCTCCCGGCCTTCCACCACGGTCCGGTTGGCCGCTGAGGTGAGAGGGATCCGCCCCTTCAACTGCATCGGTGTCACCAAGCGCCGCACTTCCGTCACCCGCAGATTCTCGGTCTTTTTCATCGAACAACTTCCCGCGCCACAGAGCTCATTCCCCATCTTTTGCGCGAGGAGCGGCGACGCTAGACACCTCCCCGGAAGCGAGTCGAGTCCGGAGGCGGGCCCCCGGGACGACCTCGGCAGCCGCGCGCAGGACCTTTCCGGTCGCCTCGTCACTTGTGATGGAGTACCCCCGCGCGAGAATCGAGGCGGGCGAAAGCATGTCCAGGCGCAGGGCCAGTCGGTCCACCCGTTCGCGCAGTCGTCGCACGCGGTCCGCACCCTCCTGCTTCAGCGCGAGTCGGCGCACGGCCAGGGCGTCGCGGGCTCGGTCCAGTGCCGGGCGAGGGTGCCGCGCGGCGAGCCGCAGGGCGGCCTCGGAGAGCCGGCGGGCATGCCGTTGCCGGGCGTCCTCGGCGGCGCGATTCAGGGATTCCAGGGCATCATCCAGCCGCTGCCATTGTTCGTTCAGTCGGCGGCGCGGGTGGGCACGCGCCAGCCGGCCGCGCAGGTCCCCCAATCGCTCCAACCGTCTCTCCACCGCCACCCAGGCCAAACGCGACAGTCGTGTCCCCTGCCGTGTCAGCCAGTCGCGCGCCTCCACGAACGCGGCGGTCAGGAGCTCCGCCGCAGCGCTGGGCGTCGCCGCGCGCAAATCGGCGACGAAATCCGAGATGGTGAAATCGATCTCATGCCCCACGGCGGACACCACCGGGATGGCCGAAGCCACGATGGCACGGGCCAGCACCTCCTCGTTGAATGCCCAAAGATCCTCCAGGCTGCCGCCGCCGCGGGTCAGCAGGATCACGTCGATGCCGGCGCTGGGTCGGGCCGCGGACCAGCGGTTGATGCGGGCGATCGCGTCCGCCATCTCGCGTTCCGCCCCCTGGCCCTGGACGCGGCAGGGAACCAGATAGACTTCCAGGCCTGGATGCCGACGTCCCAGGACATGCAGCACGTCGCGAATGGCCGCTCCGGTCGGCGAGGTCACCAGCGCGAGGCGTTCGGGAAACCGCGGGATCGGCCGTTTCCGCGCCGCATCAAAGAGGCCTTCGGCCTGCAATTTCTGCTTCAACCGCTCGAACGCGGCCTGCAACGCGCCCACCCCCTGCAGTTCCACCGAGCGCACGATCATCTGGTACTGGCCCCGCGGCTCGTAGACCGTGATCTCGCCCTGCAGGATCACGTGCTGCCCGTCGCGCAACGCGCTGCGGTCGGGGACTGATGCCCCGCGAAACAGCACGCAGGCGAGCTGGGCGCTCGCGTCCTTGAGCGTGAAGTAGACGTGCCCCGACGCCTGGGCGCGGAGGTTCGAGATTTCTCCCGAGACCCAGGTTTCGCCCACCTGCTTCTCGAGCACGCCCTTGATGCGCGTCGTGAGTTCACCCACGGAATACACGCGTCGCGTGGCTTCCTGGGGGAAGAGCTCCCCGAAATCCCACTGGCTGGCTCCCTTGCGCGGCATGATGGCGGCGGCGTGGCGGTTCAGTCCCCCGACTGGTTCCCCTCGGGTACGGTCTCCGAGATCCGTTGAATTCCCATCGCGCGACCCGTCTCGGGGTTCACGCGGATCAGCACTCCCTGCAGGAGCGTGCGTCCCTTGGCCACCGCGAACCGCTGCGGGGCGCAGGTCTTGAAACGCCGGATCACGGGCTCGATCTCGCGTCCGAGCACGCTGTCGTGCGGGCCGGTAAACCCGGCGTCACAAAGAAAGGCCGTGCCTCCGGGAAAGATCTGTTCGTCCGCCGTCTGCACATGCGTGTGGGTGCCCACCACCGCGCTCACCTGGCCATCGAGCAGTCGGGCCATGGCGATCTTCTCCGACGTCGCCTCGGCGTGCATATCGAGCAGGATGATGGGCGTCACGCGGCGCAGGCGCTCCACTTCCTGCGGCACCATCACGAAGGGGTTCTCGAGCGCCGCCATGAAGCTGCGTCCCTGCGCGTTCACGACTCCCACCGACGGGAACCCGTCGCGCTGCCAGACGGTGCTGCCCTGGCCCAGAGTGCCGGCGGGGTAGTTGAGGGGGCGGACGAACCGCGGCTCCTTGAGCAGCAGTTCCTGCACCTCCTTCTGGTCCCAGAGATGATCGCCGGAGGTGATGATGTCGACCCCCGCGGCGAACATCTCCGAGGCCGTCTCCGGCGTGATCCCGGAGCCGCCGGCGGAATTCTCCCCGTTGGCGATGACCACATGAACCCCGCATTGCGCGCGCAATCGCGGCAGGAGAAGGCGCAGGGCGCGGCGACCGGGCGCACCCACGACATCTCCGATGAACAACAGCGTCATGGAGACATCCTAGCCAGGACCCCACGGCCGCGTCCATGAGCGCGGTCGACACCCTACCAGCGCCGGAACACCAGCTTGTGATCGATGCGTTTGGTCTGCGCGTAGGGCAACACCGGCAGCTCGGTGACGGTGGGCGATTCGACCTCGCGCAGAATACCGCGCGCAAGATGCTGAAATGCGGTCCAGCGCGCCCAATCAAGGGCGGGCGCGTGGGCAATCTGCCGCAGCAGACTGCGCCATTCGATGATCAGCCGGTCCACATCCCCCTGCCCCAGAATCTCGGATGTCGCGTGATGCCGTTGGTCCGGACGTCGATGCGCCCAGCGCGCCACGTCGTCAGCGCCCGCCCCGTACTTTGGGGGAAGCCCGTTCTCGAGATAGCCGGGCACGCTCACCGTGCCATAGGCGTTCTGGCAGGCGATGGCCAGCCGCCCGCCCCACCGGCTGTCCTCGCCGGCGAAGCGGAATCCCGCGTCGAGATTCGCGAGCTCGTAGACCAACTCGTCGAGGGGATAGCTCTCCTCCTGCAACGCGGCGGCCACCGCCAGTCCCGCCGTCTGGGACAGGGCCGCCACCACGCGTCCGCTCAGGGTGGGAACGCCGCGTTCGTCCACCAGCTTCAACTTGCGCCACAGGGCGGCGGTACCGGCTGCGGGAGACAGCTTGCGACACGTCTCGAGCAGGGCACACGACACGCAGTCCGGCTGTGGCACTTCCCGGGTGGGCGGGCGCCAGAGGGCGATGCCGTGGCGGTCCACCGGGACTTTCACGGTCATGGACGCCACACTCACATGCGCGAGCAGGCGGTGCTGCTGGCGGTAGATCGTCACCACCGGCGTGCGTTGCTCCGCGAGGGCCAGTTCCACCGCGGGCCGAATGTCCCGTTCCCATTCCTCCAGAGTCGCCACGCGGCCTTTCCAATCGGTGAGCCGCCGGACCCACTTGACCATCACCACGCGCTCGCCGGTGAGAATGTCGGCGAGTTTGAAACCGCGCCCGTACACGCGTCCGCGTTCGGTGTCGGCAAGCGCCACCAGCCAACCCTGTCCTACCCGCTCCAGCGCGGCCTGGACGCCCAGCGCAGGAACGAGCTCCGGCACCTGACCCGTCTCCATTTCCTCCGCCTGGCCCGGGGGCGTCGGGAGCGCCGCGTCAGCAACCGCGTCGACGGCGAGCTCCACCGGAGCCGGATCCGTCCGTATGGGCTCCGACCCGACCTCCCGTTCCATCGTCGCCGTCGCGGGAGCGGCGGGCATGGACTTGTTTTCCCCGGCGGTCTTCCACTTCTCAGCCACGGAACGATAGGCGAACACGAGGCCCACCGGCACCTCGGTGGGTGATGGCGTGGGTTCCCATTCCCCGCGGCTGTTGCGAAACTCTGGCCGGCGGCTTCGCACGTGCCGCGCACGTTCCGCGTCGGTCTTCAGTCCGCATGGAGTGGACGGATTCTTGAGCGCTTCCTCCACCCCGAGATAGATCGGTTTGCTGGTGAAGAGTCGCTCCTGCACCCGTACCGCGATGGCAAAGGGGTCTTCGCCCCGCGTCGCGGCGCCGTGCATGACGCTGAGCAGCGCGCCCCAATCGACCAGGCCGCTGCGAGAAAGCTTCGACGGATGCCCGTCACGCAGGCGGATCTCATTGTTGGTGACGAGGACGTAGCCCATCTCGTCGATCCCACGGCGTCCGGCACGACCGAACATCTGCAGGATTTCATCCGAACGCAGCGGGTGCTCCACGAAATCGCGGCGGTAGGAATCGCCGGCGAGCGCAACGCTGCGCAGCGAGAAATTGATGCCCGCCGCGAGGCCCATGGTGGCCACCACGATGCGCAGCTGGCCGGCCTTGGCGAGCGGTTCGATCACGCCCGCGCGAACCGCGTAACTGAGCCCGCTGTGGTGAAACGCGATGCGGCTCTTGAGCAGGCGCGCCATGCCTTCGCCCACCCACTGCTTCTGTTCCGCCGTCAGGTTCAACGGCTGGTCGGGAAGCGGCAGACTCCGCGCCAGCTCGGAGGCCAGTTGCTCGGCTCCGCTGCGCCGCGGGGCGAAGACGAGGATCGGTCCCAGACCCTCGGCGAGGGCCTTGGCGAGATAGCGGGGCCAGTACCCGCGGATCTCGGACGGCACATGATGGTTCAGGTTGCCGGCCCAGACCTCCTCCAACGGCACGGGCCGTTCCTCATGCCGGATCAGGACGGCGTCACGGCCCAGGCGCCGCAGCCATTCCACCACCTGATGCGGGTTGTGCACGCTGCCGCTCAGCAGCAGCAACTGCGTGGTCGGGGGCGCCAGCGCGACCGCGATCTCGTAGTTCAAACCCCGGTCCGTGTCCCCGATCATCTGGTACTCGTCGACCACCAGGAGACGCGGACCATCGCCACGGATCAGCCGGTTCTTCTGCGTTTCCAGGGTGGCCACCAGGACGGGGGCGTCGAGGTTGTCGGCCAGATCCCCGGTGGCGATGCCCACGTTCCAACCCCGTCCCCGCCATTCCGCGAGCTTGTCGTTGGCCAGCGCACGCGTGGGAACGGTGTAGATCGACTGGCCATGACTGCGCCCCTCGTTGGACCACAACTCGAACACGAGGGTCTTGCCCGCCCCCGTGGGTGCGTGCACGACGACATCCTTGCCGGCGCGCAACGCCGACACCGCCTCCTGCTGCCAGAGATCGGGAATGCGCAACTGCCCGAAAGCCGCCTGCCGCTCGAGTTGTTCGGCCAGATCCGACACGCGCGCAGGGTAGACGCGGACCCTGCACTTGTCAGGGAGGGACGCCGAAGATTTGCGACGCCGAATCGGCTGGTGCAGTCGGGCCCGGAGATCTCTACGCCTGCGGGGCGTCCATGGGCGGCGGCGGGGGCCGTTGCTGCAGATCGGTGGACAGCGCGGAGAGGATCTCGGACAGGGCGATGTTCCATCCGGCTACCAGTTCGGTAGGTGCGGCCTTCGCAATCGACACCCGCTTCCGCAGCTCCCGTTGCCAGCGCAATTGTTGGGAAGGCGGCCCGGCCAGGGGATGGAGCAGCCGCGCGGTCAGCGCGAGCACGGCCGCCGGCGCCGACGGTTCGCGGTAGTCGGCCACCAACTCGGTCACCTCCACCTCCAGCGCATGGCTCGGGGAGACCTGACTTCCCCCGGTGACGACGGTACGGAAGACCTCCAGGCCCTGGATCCATCCCGCCACGAGCTCGGTCAGCATGGGCCCAGGAGATACCAGGAAGCCGTTGTACGGATCGGCCACATACTCGGACTCGGCGCGACGGACCACAAAGGCGCGCGAATCGAACGCGGCGGCCACGCGAACCGGGCGCACCCAGAGCACGCCCGCCGGCGGCGCCTCGCCGCCGCGCCGCGCCGGAGGAGGCACCGCCAACGCGAAGGTGCGCACCTGCAACGCGGGACGCCCGAGGCAACCGGTGAACACGCCACTCAGGAGAGCCGTGCCCAGAAACGCGCGGCGTGAACTCTGGAGCTTCATAACCTGGTCCGTCCTTGGTCTCCCTACCCCGAGATGGGCCCCTGGCGCTGCGGCAAGGACCACCCCAGCCAACCCCTTGATTCGTGCGTGCCTCATCGCGACTCCTGCACCGGTTTCGGCGGCGCGCCGAGCAGCAACGCCGACGGATGCGCCTTCGCCATCTCGCTCAGCGCCCGCAGGTTTTCCGACAGGGCACGCAGATTGGAGAGGGTGGACGCCAGATCTGATTCCTTGCCCGCGAGAAAAGACTCGGCAGACCCCAGGGCGCGATCCAACCGCAGCAACGTCGCCTCGAGCGGAAGCTGCTCCACCCGGGTCCGCACCTCCTTCAGCGTCGCCACCGCCGTCTCAGGAATCTCCTGCCAGTGGGGATCCTCCAGCAGTCGGCGCAACGCCCGGTTCGATTCGCGCAGTTCCGCGACCAGGTTCGTCACCTGCTCGGAGATCCGGCCCACCTGCGCCGCGCGAATCTCACCTTCCGCCGCCACCAGCACCCGATTGAGATTGGTGGCCATCAAGCCGAGGTCGACCACCTCCAGCTTCCGGAACACCTGCTCCGCCGCGGTCAGCAGTTTGGTCAGCGTGCCGGGCGCGGAAGGGATGTAGGGGTTCTCGGGGGTCCACGCAATTTCCAGGCTCGGCGTGCGCCGCGGTTCGACGTAATCGAGCTCGAGCAACGACAAGCCGGTGATGCCTTGAGCGTTGAGCCGCAGCCGCAGACCGCGTTCGACCTCCGTCTTGAGGAAGTCCCGGAACCCCTCCCGCCCATGCGCGCGGTACGCGTCCTCGTGCACCGCGATCTCGATCAGGATGTACCGACGCTGCTGCGCCACCGGCTTGCCGAACTCGTAGCGATCCCGCGAAAACCCAATCTCATGCACCGTGCCGAAATCCACGCCGCGGAACTTCACGCTCGACCCCACCTCCAGCCCTTGCACCGACTGATCCAGATAGGTCTCCACCAGCAACGGCTTGCGCAGGCTTTGACCAATGCCAAAGAGCAGGAGCGCGGCCAGCACGAGCAGCACGCCCGTGATGACGAACACGCCCAGCTTGAAATGGTTGGCCTTCGAACTCATCGACGTCGACTTCCGCGCTTCACCTCTTCACCTCTTCACCTCCGCCGCTTCCCGACGGAAGAACTGGCGCACCTTGTCGTTGGGCGGCGCATCGCGCAATGCGGCAGGCGTCCCCGTGGCAATGATCCCCCGTTGCTCGCGGTCCAGCATGATCACGCGGCTCGCGATGGCGAAGATGCTGGCCAACTCGTGCGTCACCACCACAAAGGTGATGCCCAGCGCCTCCGCGAGATCGAGGATCAACCGGTCGAGCCCGGCGGAAGTCACCGGATCCAACCCCGCGGACGGTTCGTCGAGGAACAGGATCTCGGGGTCCAGCACCATCGCGCGCGCAATGGCGGCCCGTTTCTGCATGCCTCCGCTCAACTCGGCCGGCAGGCGTTCCTCGGCCCCCTTCAGTCCCACCATCTCCAGCTTCATGCGCGCGATGAAATCCATCGCCTCCCGGTTCAGGGTGGAGAATTCCTCGAGCGGCAACCGGACGTTCTCCAGCAGGTTTAGCGAGCCGAACAGGGCCCCGTTCTGAAACATGACTCCGAACCGCCGGAGGATTCGCAACCGCCGAGCGTCGTCCGCCCCAGTCAACTCGTCCTCCCCGATCCAGATCCGCCCCGCCTGCACCGGCTCCAGCCCGATCAGGCTGCGCAGCAAGGTGGTCTTGCCACACCCGGAGGTGCCGAGAACCACGAACCCCTCACCACGACGCACCTCGAACGAGACGTTCTCCAGGATCACGCGATCGCCATAACCGACGGTCAGGTCCTCCACCCGAATGACCGGCATGCCCTCGGGGTTCATAGATCAGAACCCGATGAAGTAGAAGACGGTGCCCAGCACCGCGTCGAGGATCACGATCAGCAGGATCCCCGCGACCACCGCACGGGTCGTGGAGGCCCCCACCGCACTGGGTCCGCGCGCCGTCTGCAGTCCGCGCAGGCAACCCACGCCCGCCACGGTGAGTCCAAATGCCACGCTCTTCACCAGGCCACTCAGCAGATGCCGGGGCTCGGCAGAACTCAGCACCTGATCGAAGTAGGCGGACATCGGATAGTCGAGGGTCAGGAACATGACCGCGCCACCCAGGATCCCGGCCAGGTTGGCAAACAAAGCCAGGAACGGAACCATCAGCACGAGACCCAGCACGCGCGGCACCGCCAGGAACGAGACCGGCTTGAGCCCCATGGTCTTCAGGGCCGCCACCTCGTCGTTCACGGTCATGGTGCCGATCTCCGCGGCAAACGCGCCGCCGGAACGCCCAGCCAGGATGATCGCCGTCATCAGGGGGCCCAGCTCCCGCAACATCGCGAGCGTGACGAGGTTCGCGACGTAGATTTCCGCACCGTACGGCCGCATCGCCATCGCCGATTGGAAGGCCAGGACCAACCCCACCAAACCCGCGATCAGCGCCACGATGGGAAGCGCGTCGGCCCCCGCCCGTTCCGCCGCCAGCCAGACGTCGCTCCACCGGACCGATCGTGGACGTCGCACCGCTTCGGCAAAGGCCGCGGTGAGCTCGCCGATGAAGGTCACTTGGGTGCGGAAATCATCCCAAATCTGCGCGGTGGCGCGCCCCACCTGGTCCGGCAATCGCTGGCAACACGGCTCCACCGCCACACGCTCGGCATAGCCCTTGGGATCAAATCGGGCGAGCAACCGCCGGTGCGCCTCGGACAGTCCTTCCACCTCAAACCGCCCGCCCCGGGCCAGCACATCCGCCTGGAGCCGCAGAATGAGCGCCAGACCTGCGCCGTCCAGTTCGCTCACGCCCCGCACGTTCACCACCCAACGCTCCGAGTGATCCTCCCGGACGAAGTCATTCGCGCGCACCCACAGTATCTCCACCCGTTCACGGTCCAGGACGCCGCTGAGCTCGATGCGTCGCGTCCCGTCGGCGTCGAGCCCCGCCTGCCAGCCCGGGCATTCGTCGGCGGTGGTCGGCTTCCGGGACGCGAGGGAGTTCACGGGTCCCTCACCAGGTCGGCCAAGGAACGATCGCCGGCCTGACGCTCGGCCTCGCGCACCCGGACGAGTTCCCGTTCCACCACCGCGGCCTGCGCGTCATGCCCCGTCCCGGGGCGCTGTCCCACCCCACGTCGCAAGGCGTCCAGGATGTCCGCGATACGGATGGTATCGAGGGGGCGCGCCGGCAGGAGGCCCATGTCTCCTGCCCCCACCTCCACCGCGAGGCGCGTGGCCAGGAGCGTTTGCGTCACCTGCACCATCAGCTGGTGCGGCACCTGCAACCGCTCCGCCAGGACCGCCGGGTTCGGCGCCGGGTTTCCGGCGGAAAACGCACGCGCCGCTTCGACCATGACCCGGATCGCCACCCACTCACGGCCGTCCTGATGCACGCGGCTGGTCAGGCGGGAAGCGATATAGCTGCGCCGATTCTGGTAGGTGTGCGCCACCTGCGCCCCGAAGAGCAGCAGCAGCCAGAAGAAATACAGGCCAACCATGAACACCGGCAGCGCGGCGAGCGTGCCATACACAGCCTTGTACCGGCCCAATTGGGACACGAACTTGACGCTCAACTGATTGTTCAAGTGCCAGAGCAGGCCGGCCATCAGACCGCCGATGAGGGCCGCGCGCCATTCCACCTTGGTGTTCGGCATCAGCG
>JADLFD010000100.1 GCA_020845805.1 Verrucomicrobiales bacterium
CTTGCGGTTCCGACCTGGCGGTTCGGCTACGGTTGGCGTCACAAGCCCCCGACGGGAACCTTTCATCCCGCTAGACCAGCCACCGGCCGGGCGCACTAGCCGCCGTCGTCAGACGGCGCTCACTCGCCCCTTCCGCGGGCTGGCGCCGCGATGTGTCTTCCGCTTTCCGGTTTACCGAGCGCCCTGAATCCACCTACGGTCTCGGCCTCCCATGGCGTCCCCCTCCCTCCCCGCGCCGTCCCCTGGCGAAGCCCGATCCCTGCGCGAGCTTTCCCCGGTGCAATGGAAATCCGGCATCGCCGCCTGGTTGGGCTGGCTTTTCGACGGGCTGGACATGCACCTCTACACCCTGGTCGCCGCCCCTTTCGTCGCCCAGCTCCTCCACGTGGCGTCCACCGCCGACCCCGCGGTGAAGGAGAAAAGCTCCTGGATCCAGGCCGCCTTCCTCATCGGCTGGGCCCTCGGAGGCGCCGTATTTGGTCGGATCGGTGACCGGTTGGGACGCAGCCGCGCGCTCAGTCTCACCGTCCTGACCTACGCGCTGTTCACCGGCCTCTCGTTCTTTGCGCAGACCTGGTGGCAGCTGATGATCCTCCGGTTTGTCGCCGCGCTCGGCATCGGCGGGGAATGGGCGGTGGGCTCCACCCTCCTCGCGGAAACCTGGCCCCGCCGCTGGCGACCCTGGATCGCCGCCGTGCTGCAAACCGGCGTCAATATCGGCGTCCTGCTCGCCTGTCTCACGGGGTACCTGCTCAGTGGGACTGAGCCGCGGTATGTCTTTCTCGTCGGCATTCTCCCCGCCCTGCTCGTCTTCTGGATCCGCCGTCATGTGCCCGAGCCCGCCGAATGGCACGCGGCCAAAGCCTCCGGCCGGCTCGAAGACCCGCCGCTGCTCGACCTGTTCCGAGGCAAGGTCGCGCGCACCACCTGGCTGACCATCGCCGTTTGCGCCAGCGGACTCTCCGGCTGGTGGGCCTTCATGTTCTGGCACCCGCAGCACCTGCGACACCTGCCCGACGTCGCCTCCCTGGAACCGGCGGCCATCAACCAACTCGTCTCGGTCACCTTCGCGTGGGTCATCGGGTCTTCGATTGTCGGTAACTTCTTCGCCGGCTGGCTCGCGCGCCGCCTCGGATTCCGCCCCGCGTTGGTCCTGATGTTCGCCGGATTTGCGCTCACCCTCTGGATCGGCTTCAGCACCGACCGGCCCGCCGCTCAACTGAGTCAGTTCTGGTTGCCCGCGGTGGGATTCTGGTCCGGGTTATTCGGGCTGTTCACCATGTTCCTGCCCCCGCTCTTCCCGACCTTGCTGCGCACCACGGGAGCCGGCTTCTGCTACAACGTGGGCCGCATCGCCGCCGCCGCCGGTACGGTTTTCTCCGGCGTGCTGACCCAGGGCGGAAACTTCCGACAGACCCTGTTCGCACTCGGGTTCCTGTTCCTCATCGCCGGCTTGGTGGCCCTGGCCATGCCCAGCCCCGACAGGGATGAGGCCACCTGATCGGCCTACGGGACCACCTCCCACGCCCCGCCGATCTCCCGCACGAGAAAACTCGCGTCTGGCAAAACCGAATCTATCTTCGCCGCTCGTCGGAGGCGTTCGTGGTACGAATCGCCTCCCTTGCCTTTTGAAGACATGAAAACTCCGCACGCTCCGCTCACCCTGCTGGCCCTGACGTTTGCCCTCGGCGTCTCCTCGGCCCACGCCGCCGACTGGCCCAACTACCGCGGCCCTCGCCACAACGGCATCTCCACTGAGAAACTCACCGTGGCCGCCTGGCCCGCGGCGGGTCCCCAAGCGGAATGGCGCACACCCACCCCGGGCGGTTTCAGCTCCATCGTGATCGCCGACCAGCGCGCCTACACCCTCGTCACCCGCGAGTTCGAAGGAGTGAAGCGCGAGACTCTCGTCGCCCTCGACGCGACCTCCGGCAAGGAACTGTGGGTCACCCCGCTCAGCACCGTGAAATACGATGGCGGTGGCGATGCCGGGGCCGGCGAAAACAAGGGCGGCGACGGCGCCCGCTCCACGCCCACTGTCAATGACGGACAGGTCTACGTCCTCGACGCCAAACTCCTGCTGGTCTGCGTCAATGCCCAGTCCGGAAAGGAAACCTGGCGCAAGGACCTCGTCGCCGAACACGCAGGCCGGAACATCTCCTGGCAGAATGCGGCCTCCCCCGTGATCGACGGCGATCTGGTGTTTGTCGCGGGTGGCGGGGAAGGCCAGGCGCTGCTCGGCATCGACAAGCGCACGGGCAAGACGGTGTGGAAAGGTCAGGACGACAAGATGACCCACGCCACCCCGGTGGTCGCGGAACTGCTCGGCCAGAAGCAGGTCATTTTCTTCACCCAATCCGGACTCGTCGCGGTCCATCCCGCCACGGGCGCGGTCCTCTGGCGCCAGGCCTACCGCTACAACATCTCCACCGCCGCCTCCCCCGTCGTGTGCGGACCGGACCTCGTCTATTGCTCGGCCGGTTACGGCGTGGGGGCTGGACTCTATCGCATCTCCAAGAACGGCGACACCTACCAGTCCACGGAAGTCTGGCGTCAGACCGGCAAACTCCAGAACCACTGGAGCACTCCCGTATTCCATGACGGCCATCTCTACGGTCTGTTCGGCTTCAAGGAATACGGCAGCTGCCCGCTCAAATGCATCGAGCTCGCCACCGGCACCGAGAAGTGGTCTTCGGAAGGCTTTGGCCCCGGCAATGTCACCCTCGTCGATGGCCATCTGATCGTCCTCGGCGACGCCGGCCAACTGGTCCTCGCCGAGGCCACCCCCACCGCCTTCAAGGAATCGGCGCGCGCCGATGTCCTGGCGGGCAAGTGCTGGACCACGCCGACGTACGCCGGCGGGAAGGTCTACGCCCGCAGCACGCAGGAGGCGGTCTGCATCGATCTCACCCGGAAACTCGCCACGCGCTAAGCGACCGTCTGACCTGCCCGCAGCGACCCGCGACTAAGGCACTACCGCTTCGTCCACGCCCGCCTCCCTTTCCCGGGATGCGGGCGTCGTCATTGCCACCCCTGCCCCGCACCCACCATTGCTGCTGCCACGCCACTGCCGCTGCTGCTACCGCAGAGGAGTCCCCGGTTCCGGACGCCCATCGGTGGTCAGGATCTGAAAATGATGCACGCCCGCCGCATGCGGGTGGCTCGAAGTCCAAACCACCTTCCGCTCGCGCGTCACTTCCACCATCGACACCCCTTCCGTCGCTCCGTGGCTACCGACGACGGTGTTCCCGTTGGCCAGCCGTTGCGTGCCGCAGGGGTCCTTGAACAGGCCCCCCACGTCCGCGTTGGTCACCTTCCACACCACCCGTCCTGCCCCATCGAACTCCGCCACCTTGTTCCCGTGGGTCAGGGACACCAGCGTGTGGCCGTCATCCAGTCGAATGGCAGTGAATGGCCAGTTCTCCGCGGCGCGGCCGCCCAGTTCTTCGAGATCGGTGCGCAACACGGCCGTGACCCGGCCCTCGGGGGTGTACTCCTTCACCGCGAAGGCGAGGAGATGCGGCACCAGGAAATTCCCGTTGCGCAGTTCGCGCGCCATCCGAGTCTGCATGTGGGCGTTCTCCGTTTCCGGCTGGAGCGGCGTGGTGGCCACCACCCGCCCTGATCCGTCCACGCGCAACAACCTCGGCACCGCGCCCAACTCCGTCACCAGAGTGTTCCCGTCGTACAGTCTCTGCACCGTGCCGATCTCACGGTTCGAGCGGTCGAGCCCATACGACATCACCACCCGCTTGTCCCGCGTGACTTCCTCCACGCGATCGCTCCAGGCCAGCAGGACGTTGCCGCTCGGCAGGACAAACCCGTCCCGTGTGCCACCGCGATGCTCCCAAGTCACCACGCCGTCCTCGCCGATGATCGAGGTCTTCGCGCCCAGGACGAGATACGAATGTCGGATCACCGTGCCCTTGTCGGGTTGCGTCGCGTCCGCAGCTGCCACGCGGGGAACCGCCCCAGCCCCCAGAAGGAAGGCAGAAAGCAGAAGCCGAGGCAGAGAATATGAGATTCGTTTCATGGCCGGCAGGGAGACATCAGGATGGGGCACCGTACCGACCCGCCCCCTCGTCGTCACGCCGTGATGCCTCCGTCAGGAAGGAAGTGCTCGGTGGGACCGCAGATCCGATCTCCACGGAGGTTTCCGAGCGGAGCCCTCAGTCCCCGGCGGACGCAGACTCGGAGGGACGGGCCACCGAAGCGCGTTCGCGCAGCCATTCCAGATCCGGGTTACCCGGAAACTGGAGCTGCAGATGGTTCGGTATCCAACGCTCGTGCGCCAGCTTGGTGGTCTCCGGATCCCGCCAGCGCTTGGAATCCACATGCCCGTCCGCGAAGTGAACCGTCCCCGACCCCCGGTGCTGCGCCGACGGCAGGTGGTAGTACAGTCCGTTGAGCTTGCTGCCCAGATGGACCACGAACGCGGGATGGCAAACATTCCCTGGCGCCGTGTCCACGAAACCGAGGGTGCGCGATGGGCTCGTGACGCTCAGATCGGCGGTCTTCACAAACACCTGGTAGCCGGGCACCACCCGGATCCCGTCCACCGCGGGGGCCTGCCAGCCCAGGTACCCGTTCAATGAATACGTCCGCAGCTTGTCATGCTCCCGCCCGGAAAGCGTCACGGTACTGCGATCCGATGGGCACTTGTAGACCGCCACGCTGGAGAGGTAGTCCGCAAAGGCGGCCCTCCGTGAATCGATCAGGTAGGATCGATTCGTGAATCCCTCGGGTTCCAGATGCGAATCGCCCATCACCCACAGACGCCGTTCGCCCAAGGTCTCTGGACGGCCGAAACCGTTCGGGACCATCCGGTCCTCATGATCATCCGCGTACACCTGCCAGGTGATCGCCAGTTGGCGCAGGTTGTTCACGCACTGGATCCGTCGTGCCTGCTCCTTGGCCCCCGACAGCCCCGGAAGGAGGAGGCCCGCCAGGATGGCCAGGATGGCGATCACCACCAGCAGTTCCACCAGCGTGAACCCGCGCTCCGCCAATCCCGCCTGGGGAAATGGCTGGCGTCGCAGGTTCAGTCGGGACATGGCCGCCCACTTTAGAGTGGGTCTGGAAATTCCGATAGACCCTGTTTTCGCGGAATGGGCCGATCGCAGTTTCCCACAGGCCCCGAGCACGATCCCGTCGCCGGCCATTCGAAAGAGCAGGCTCGGCATCGGGGAAAGCACTCCCTAACTTTCCGCAGCGCAAATCCAGCCCCCCGACCTTCCCCGAGACCTTCCAGGCCTTCCCATGACCACCGCCGCCGCCCATCCCCGTGGCCTGATGACGCTCTTCTTCACCGAAATGTGGGAGCGCCTCAGCTACTACGGCATGCGCGCCCTCCTCGTCCTGTTCATGGTCGATCAGGTCAAGAATGGCGGACTCGGGTTCACCGACGAAACCGCGACCGCCATTTACGGTCTTTACACGGCTTCGGTCTACCTGGCCGCCCTTCCCGGCGGCTGGATCGCGGACCGACTCCTGGGTGCCCAACGTGCGGTGTGGTTCGGTGGCATCCTCATCGCTGCCGGCCATTTCGCCCTGGGCTTTCCCACCATCCAGACGTTCTTCCTCGGCCTTCTGCTGGTGATCCTGGGCACCGGCCTGCTCAAGCCCAACGTCAGCACGCTGGTCGGGTCGCTCTACCCCGAGGGCGGCGCACGCCGGGACGCCGGATTCACGCTCTTCTACATGGGCATCAACCTGGGCGCTGCCCTGGGCCCGTTGGTCTGCTCCACTCTGGGCGAGAAGATCAATTGGCACTACGGCTTCACCGCGGCGGGCGTGGGGATGCTCGCCGGCCTCATCCAGTTCCGACTCACCCGCCATCACCTCGGCGAGGCCGGGCTCCGCCCTCCTCACCCCTCCACGAATCCCCGGCGACTCTGGAATGTTCTCGCGATAGCCCTTGGCCTCCTGGCCCTCGTGGTCACCCTCGCCTTCGCCGGCATCCTGCGCCCGGATCCCATCCGGCTCGCCCGCGGCACCACCTTCGTCATCGTGGGCCTCGCCGTGGCTTATTTCGCCTGGGCCTTCCTAGGCGCGGGACTTACCTCCCTCGAAAAGAAACGTCTCTCGGTCATCCTCATCCTGTTCATCGCCTCCGCCATGTTCTGGTCCGGGTTCGAACAGGCCGGCTCGTCCCTCAACCTTTTCGCCGAACGCCATACGCAACGCGTCTGGGCCGGATTCGAAATCCCCGCCGGCTGGTTCCAATCCCTCAACGCCGCGTTCGTGATCCTCCTCGCTCCGGTCGCCGCTGCCGCCTGGATGGCCTTCGCCCGGGCCAACCGCCAGCCTCCCCTCGCGGCCAAAATCGCCTTCGGCCTCGTACTCCTCGCCGCCGGGTTCCTCGTGCTCGCCGTGGGCGCGCGTGCCGCTCTGGCCTCCGGACCCGTCTGGCCGACCTGGCTGATCGCCACCTACCTGCTTCACACCGTCGGCGAACTCCTCCTCAGCCCCGTCGGCCTCAGCTCCGTGACCAAGCTCGCCCCGGCCCGCCTTGGAGGCCAGGTGATGGGCATCTGGTTCCTCGCCACTTCGCTCGGCAACCTCCTCGCCGGCCTCTTCGCCAGCGAGGTCACCGGCGATAACGCCGCCGCCATGCCCGCCCGCTTCCTCCAAGTCGTCCTCACCGCCGGCGGCACCGGACTGCTCCTCCTCGTCTTCACCAAACCGATTCGCAGACTCACCCACGGCATCGACTGACCTCGGACCCCGCCCGCCGCGAGGCCCACGGCACCCGCGCACTCGACCTCGCCACGCAACCGGGCGCTCTCTCGAAGCCGCCGAATTTCTGCGACCAGCGGATCCGGAACGTCTCTCCATTCCGTCAATGGCGTTCCATGCGAGGGACGTTGCGTGACCAAATCGACGTGATCGAAGCCCCGCCGTCCTACCCGCGCAGAATGACGGCGGGGACCGTTGAAAACGAAGTCTCGCCGCCCCGCGCGCTTTGTCGCATCAACACGAGGCGCGCATGCACTGGACTCCCTTTCCGACCCGCCGCTGCGTCTCGCCGCAGGGCCTCGTTCCACGCATTCTTCGGGGCGCGCTACTCCTGCTCTCCCTTGCGGTTCCCGCCGTGCAAGGCGCCAAGGTGGGGGAGGTGCCCGAGACGCTCCGCACCCGGCTCGGACTCTCCGCCTTCTACCAGAAGCACGTCGCGCTCGAAGGC
>JADLFD010000101.1 GCA_020845805.1 Verrucomicrobiales bacterium
AGCGTTGGCGAATGGAAATGCCGAAGCGGTCGAGCGCCGTCTGCACGACGGCGGCTACGGAACGGGACGGAGGAGTAGCCGCGGACGTGAAGTCCGCGCTGGATGGCGTTGGCGAATGGAAATGCCGAAGCGGTCGAGCGCCGTCTGCACGACGGCGGCTACGGGGTGAAGGAGTAGCCGCGGACGTGAGTCCGCGCTGACTTGCGTTGGCGAACGGGGTGAGCGGGAGCGGAGGAGCGAGCGCCGTCTCACGACGGCGGATATGGCCAAGGAAGGTGCAGAAACGCGACTTCCCCGAAGTGGGGGCGCCGGGTACCCTCAGCGGCCCAATGAGCAAGACGGCGTTGTTGTTTGCGGGTCAAGGGGCCCAAGTGGTGGGCATGGGCAAGGATCTGGCCGCGGCGTACCCCGAGGCGCGCGCCTTGTTCGAACGCGCCGATGCCGCGCTCGGCTATGGCCTCTCCACGATCTGTTTCGAGGGACCGGAAGCCAGCCTGACTCAGACCGAGAATGCGCAGCCAGGCATCTTCCTGGTGAGTTGGGTGGCCTTCCATTTGCTGCGACAGCGCGTGCCAACACTCACTTGGCAGGCCACGGCAGGTTTGTCGCTGGGCGAGTTCACCGCCTTGGCGGCGGCGGACGCGCTCACCTTTGAAGATGCGTTGCGCGTGGTGCGCTTGCGCGGGCGATTCATGCAGGAGGCCTGCGACGCGACGCGGGGCGGCATGGCGGCCGTGTTGAATCTCGACGAAGCCCAGACCCGTGCCGTGTGCGACGAGGCGGGAGTGGAACTGGCCAACCTCAACTGCCCCGGGCAGTTGGTGATCTCCGGGGAACTTGATCGCGTGGCCAAGGCCTGCGAACTGGCCAAGGCGCGCGGCGCGAAACGTGCGGTGCCGTTGCCGGTGGCGGGGGCCTACCACTCGCGGCTCATGGCGAGCGCGCAACCCAAGCTCGCGGCGGAATTGGCGCGATCGCAGGTCCAGGCGCCGGCGGTGCCGGTGATCGCCAATGTGACCGCTGCGGCGCACCTGGGTGCCGATTCCATTCGCGACGTCCTCGTGCGCCAGGTGTGCGCCTCGGTGCGCTGGGAGGAATCGATGCGTGCCCTGGTGGCCCAGGGTTTCACGCGCTTTATCGAGCTCGGTCCGGGAAAGACGCTGGCGGGCTTCATGAAGCGTATCGCGCCGGAGGTGAAGGTCTGGAGCGTGGGGGACGTGGCCTCGCTCGAGAGCGTCGCCGTCGAACTCGCGGCGAGTTGAGCGCGAGTCGTTGTCGGCGCACCCACACGAGCTGAAGCCGGAGCATTCACGTGACAGTCCTCCTGACTTGCGGGGCGGCTTGGGAGCCGATTGATGGGATGCGCCGTCTGACCAACGCCTCCACGGGCCGGTTGGGCACGGAGTTGGCCGACGCACTGTCGGCCGCCGGCTTGCGGGTGGTGTTATTCCGCGCCGAGACGGCCACGGCGCCCTGGCCCGGTGCCGGAGTGGAGGTGCATGGATTCTCCACCAACGACGATCTGGCCGCGCAGCTGAGATCACTGAGCTCCGACGCTCCCGACGTGGTGCTGCACGCGGCGGCGCTCTGTGACTTTCGGGTGGTGGGCGCCCGCACCGCCGCCGGCACCCTGCTCAAAGCGGGGAAACTCCCCAGCCGCGAGGGCCGTCTGTCACTGGAACTCGAACCCGCCACCAAGGTGCTCCCCCAACTGCGCACCTGGTTCCCCAGGGCGCGCGTTGTGGGATGGAAATACGAGGTGGACGGCGATGCGCAAGCTGCTTGCGAGGCCGGGCTACGGCAGATGCGCGAGACCGGCACGGCAGGCTGCGTGGTGAACGGACCGGCGTGGGGGCCGGGCTATGGGTGGTACGCCGGCGAAGGGGTGTGGATCCCGTGTCCGACGTCGCGGGCGCTGGCTGACGCGCTGATCGGCTGGATCGGAGTCAAGGATTCGGGCTCTCGCGTGTCGTGATTCTGGATCCGGGCGTCGGGGTTTATGCGCTCGTCATGTTGCCGGTGGGTGCGTGAGCATGGTCTCATCGCGTTAGGCAGACGGGTCGTGGTGTCTTCACATGCGCCGACCGAATCCAACATGTCCGAATTCCGGGGGGAGCTGGGGCGCGTGGCTAGCCATGGTGGTGGTGGGCACGTTGGGATGGGTGATGACGCAGGGAGCGGAGCTGCCTCCTCTGCCCACTGAGACGGCGACGCGCGTCACGTCGTTCGTCACCGATGCCGGCCTCTCCGGCAAGAACCTGTTCAACATCGATTTCGAGCGGGCACCGGGCGAGGCGCGACACGGAACGGTTTGGATTGCCACCTCCGACGGCCTGGTCCGGTACGACGGCTATCGCTGGGAGCGGTTTGGGACGCAGCATGGTTTGCCCAGCGATTTTGTGCGCTGCGTGCATGTGGGGCGGGATGGGCGGCTCTGGGTGGGAACCGACCGAGGCGCCGGAGTATTCGACGGGGCGACGTTTGACCCGATGGGTTCCGAGAAGGGTTTGGCGGGGCCCAACGTCCGACGCATCGATGAGGACGAGGAGGGGACGGTGTGGTTTTGCAGTGACAGTTGGCCCGATGCCTCGGTGCGAGGCGGGCTGAGTGCGTACCGGGACGGGACGTGGCGCCGGTATGGGAAAGCCGACGGGCTGCCGAGCGAGTACGTGGTGAACCATGTGCGTGCTTCAACCGGGGACCATTTTGCAGCCACCCTGGAGGGCATCGTTCGACTGGATGGGTCGCGGTGGGTGCCCGCCTTCGACACGCCGGGAGAGACCGAGTTGGCTTGGAGCGGGTCGTCGTTTGCGGAGAGCCCGGCGGAGGGGTTGTTGCTGAGCACCGGGCACCGGCTGTTTCGCTTCCGTTCGAGCGGGTGGGTCTTGTTGCCGGTCGTGGGACGCCATGAACATGGGATCTGTGCCACCACGGACGGCAGCATCGTCGGCACGCCAGCAGTGGCTTCGGGAGCGAAGCAATTCGCCTGGTTGGGACCCTCTGGTTGGGAACCGGCTTCGGAGACTTTCGAGGTCGACCACGACTATCTGGAGGACGTGCGCGAAGCTCCCGATGGTTCCATTTGGGCGGTGGGGTTCGACACGTTGGTGCGCTGGGATCGGCGGCCGACGGAATGGCAACAGTTTGAGGGCGCCCTGGACCCGCGCTTTTTTGATGCTCACGGCCGGTTGTGGATGGCTCATTTCCGTGGGCTCGCTTCTCCGGGGAGTCATCCCCTCGTGTGGTCGGAGGGAGGGGGATGGCGCTGGATGGAACCGGCCTGTGACGAGGTGGCTCGGGGTGAGGCCGGAGACGTGTGGGGAATCACGTCCGCGGAGGTGATCCGCTGGGAAGGAGAAGACCAGCGCCGGTTTCCAGCGGGGGACCTGGGCATGTCCACACTGCTCCTGGGGCGGCCGGCGCGGACCAATCAATACTGGGTCGTGGGTCAAAGGACCGAGGACGGAGGGGTCGGAGTGGCGTGGTGGGACGGAGTCGCCTGGGGGCACCGTGCGTTGTCGGGGTTTGGGAAGGCCTTTGAGGTGCGGGACGGTGCGGGTTCGGTGAACGGTTTGTGGTGCGTGCTCAGCGAGCCGGGGTCGACCCAGGCGGTGATCGTGTTGGCTGATCGTGAGCAGGACCAGCGATGGCTGGTGCCTTCCGACCGTTTGGGTTTGTTCCGGCACGACATGATGGAAGATGGGCAGGGACGGACCTGGCTTTATGGAGACAGTGGCCTGCTCCGTCGCGAGAAGGGGGGGGCGGTGTGGGAGCCGATCACCAACACGCCGGCGCGCGTGGTCTTCGGGTGTGTGGAACGGGAGGGGGAAGTGTGGCTGGGTTTCAACGGCGCCACCGGCGGTCGTAGCGCACTGGTGCGCGCCCGTGGCGAGGAGCGAACCGAGTACGACGCGAATCTGCAGTTTTATCTCGGCACCAACGCGGAGGGGGAGGTGCTTGCCACCGGGCCGGGGAAATTCTTTGTCATTCCGCCGGGGCCGGACGCGGAGCCCGTGACCGTGCACTTACCGACACGCGAATTGGCGGGCACAGTCGTGGGGGACGCGGAGCGCGGGTATTGGGTGGGGGCGGAGACGCGAGCGTTTCGCTACCGACCCTCGCGCGAACCGCCGGATACCTTGGTGCAGAGTTCGGAGCACGAACTGATCGAGGGCAAGCCGTGGATCGTGCAGGCCTTGGCGATACCCCGGTTTGATCCGGTGGGTTCCCGGCAGGATCTGAGGTTTTCCTGGCGAATGGATGGAGGCCCTTGGTCCAAGGCGCGAATGGGCTCGGCACAGACCATCCCGACCGCGGGACTACGGAGTGGGAGGCATGTCCTGGAGGTGCGCGCGCATGGGTTCGGTTCGGTAGTGGACACCTCGCCCGCAGTCGCTTTTTTGCGGGTGTATCCTCTGCCCATGCAGAGCCGGCCGTGGTTCGTGCCGGTGATGGGAGGCTTGATCGTCCTGATCAGCGGCCTGGCGCTGGTGGCGATCCTGGCGCGACGTCGCTTGGCGGGATATGCGACGGAACTCGAGGAGCGTGTGGCCGCGCGGTCCGCGGAATTGGAGTTGGACGTGGCGAAACGGCTCCGGGTGGAGGCGAGCCTCTCCCGGTTGGTGATGACGGCGCCGGGAGTGATCTGTGCCTTCCGCCTGCACCCGGACGGGAGAAGTGAGTTCGAGTACGCGACCCCGGCGCTGGAAGCGGTGTTGGGTCTCCCCCTTGACGTGCTGAAGCACGATGCCTCGCCGGCCTTCCAGCGCGTGCCGCCCGAAGATCGGGCTGAATTGCTCGGGAGTTTGCGGCGCCACGGACAGGATCGGGCGCTGTGGAACCAGGTGTTCCGACTCGAACACCCGTTGCGCGGCATGGTGTGGATCGAAGGACGCGCCGCGCCTGAACCGGGGTCAGACGGCTCGGTGCTGTGGCATGGATTCCTGGTCGATGTCACGGCGCGGGTGCAGTCGGAACTCGAGTTGGAACGACAGCGAGTACGGATGGAGGGGATCGTGCAGGGCTCGTTGGATGGGATTCTCTCGGTGGACGAGAGCCTGCGGGTGGTGGTGTTCAACCCGGCGGCGGAACGGATATTCGGTTGGTCGGCCTCCGACATCCTGGGTCAGTCGGTGGAACGCCTGATGCCGCCGAGCATGCGGGAGGGGAAGGGCGAGCTGGAGCATGACTCGGTCTGGAGTGCCTTGCGCGCCTCCGAGCGCGCCGGTCCGATGGAGTCCGCCGTCCGGATCACACGGGGTTGCCGTGCGACGGGCGAGGAGTTCCCCATGGAAGCATCCCTGGTTCGCATGGATGCTGGCGGTTACA
>JADLFD010000102.1 GCA_020845805.1 Verrucomicrobiales bacterium
CGGTCCAGGCGAGCCGCGTGCCGTTCGAACCCCAGACTTCGCGCAACCCGTCGGCCACGGTATAGACGAAGCGCGTTCCGTCGGCCGCCTGGAGGGCGTAGTCGAAACCACCGAAGCGACCCGACTCTGGATTGTAGGGAAGGCCGGTACCCACCTGCGTGAACTGTCCGTTGGCCTCGCGCAGGACGGCCGAACCGCTGCTGAGGGAGAACGTCACCCCGGGATCCGCCACCCACGCCGGCCGGTAGAAGGAGCGGTCGCCACTCTCGATGACCACGGGATCAAAGGTGAATCCGACCCGCTGGCCTCCCGGCAGGGTGACATACACGCGACTGCCACGCGTGAACGCGGCATAAAACCCGTCCGCTTCACGCCCTGTGGGGGCGACATTCGAAGCGAATCGAGGATCATCCAGCACGAAGGTCCAGCCGTAGCCGAACGCCCCGTCCTCTGGCGCATCCAGACTGGAATAGCGGCGCGCGACGGGGATGGAGACTCCGCCGAGCACCAGGGTGAAGTCGGTCTCCACCCGCGTGTAGGCGAGTGGTTTGGACGGGGTATTGATCTCGATCAGGCGTTCCACCGTGGTCACGCGACCGCTGATGTCCATTGCCTCCACGCGCAACTGATAGGCTCCGTTATCGAAACGGCCCGGATCCAGGGTCGCGAGCGTACCCTCGACGGCCGCGCGCCCCTCGGCGATCACCGTGGCGACTCCCCCGCCGACGGGAACCAATTCCACTTTCCAGCGGTGCAGATTCTGATCGGCCACCGTTCCGCGCAGCGCCAACGGCGCGGTGACGGTGGCGCCGGTCACGACCCCGGTGAGCCCGACCCCGGGCGCGGTACGATCGGAAGGATCTCGTACGAGCACCTCCGAGCGCACTGTGCCGGAGATGCCGTCGGCATCGACCACCGTCGCGATCACTTCATAGATACCCGGCAGACCGGGTCGGAAGGTCACGCGATTCAGGTCGTCCAATGCGAACGTTTCCCCATTGATCGACAGCGTATAGGAGCGGATGGGAGCCACGCTCGACGCGGCGACCTGCAGGACGACCTGCGCCCCTGGAATGATCGGGAAGCTGGGGGTGAGTTCAACGCGCACCGTGGGGGGCACCGGGCTGCCCGCGACCACCAAGGTCAGCAGCTGGGTCACACTGCTCAAGCCGTCACTGACCGTGATCGGCAAGTCATAGCGTCCAACCTGCGCGCCCACCGGCGTCCAGGTGATTGTCCCGGCCGCCGCGTCGAACACCAGGCCGGGCGGACGATTGGCGATCGAGAACGTGACCGATGCTCCATCGGGATCGGCGGCTCCCGTCGTCCAGCGGAAGAGCTGACCCACGGTGAGCTGATGGGCGTCAGGTGCCGCGAAGACCGGCGGCCGATTCACGTTCAGGATCTGCACCAGACCCGTCGCCCGCCCGATGGCTCCGAGCGTATCGCGCACGCCAAACACCAGTTCGTAGACCCCGGCCTGATCGTAACCAGGCGTCCAGGTGAAGAGCCGTGTCTCGGGATTAAAGGTGGCTCCGTGAGGAAGGTTCTCGACGAAATAGACGAGCGTGTCCTCATCCAGATCCCCGCCGGACACTGTGAAGCTGAGGCGCAGGCCTTCCTGTCCCAGAACTGGGGCGGGGATGGCCATGAGCGGCGCGCGATTCACGCGCTCGATGGTCACGCTCACGTTCTCGGTGGCGGAACGATTCCCATCCGTCACGCCCAGGGTGAGGGTGAAGACACCGTACTGCCCGGCATCGGGCGTCCAGGTGAGCACCCCGGTGCGAGGATCCAGGACGGCGCCGTTGGGGAGTCCCACCGCGGTAAAGAGGAAGTTGTCTGAATCCGCGTCGGCGGCGTCGAGATCCAGCTGGAACGCCTGGCCCTGGCGACCGGACTGGGCGCCGACCGGCGTGAGCACCGGGGCCTGGTTGCTGGTACGCACCACGAGCCGGATCGTCTCCGACGCGGTGACAGCGGCGACGGCGCCGCCATTGCCACTATCCGTCACCTTCAGCGTGACCTGACGCGGCCCCAGATCGGCGGCGGTCGGGGTCCAGGAGAATTGCGCTCGGCCATACACGGTCGTGCCCACGAAGGTCGCACCGGACGGCAATCCCTCAGCGCTGAAGGTCAGCGGGTCCTCGTCGGGATCACTGACGCGCACAGTGAAGACCAGCGGTTGTCCGACCAGGGCCACCCGATCCCCGATGGGCTCCAGCACGGGAGGTTCGTTGGCGGCGGTGACCGAGAGGATGAAGGAGGCCGAACCCGTCAGCGCCGCTGCGGCCACGCCATTGCCGTCGTCCGTGGCGTTGACGGTGAGTGTCAGCGTGGATCGATCGCCGGCCACGGGGCGGACGCGCACGAGCCCCGTCCCGTCGCCATTGTCGATCAGGTTGGCGAAGGCGGGTAGCCCCAGAACGGACAGCGCGAGGCGTCGGCCATCCGGATCCACGGCGCGCACGGGAATGTCGAGCGTGCCGCCGACGGCGACCGATTGGTTGGCGATCGGAGCCACTTCGGGGGTCCCGTTGGTATCCACCACCGTGATGCTCAGCGCCATTTGCGCGCCGGATGCGGTTCCGGTGCCATCGCCGTCGTTTTCCGCGGTGAACAGCAGTGCGTACGATCCGCTCTGGGAGAAGGACGGCTTCCAGGAGAGGAGATGCGTGACCGGGTCATAGGACGCTCCGGCGGGCAGGCCGCCGATCGTGTAGGTCAGGGTCCGTTGGGATTCGGGCGGGACATTGTCTCCTGAAGTAATGGCGAGTTCAGCGGCACCGGGCAGGTTGGGATCCACGGCGAGCACCCGCACGTTGAACGCTTGGCCTTCGCGAACCACCAGCGCATCGAGCGGCAGGAATCGCACGGGTCCATTCACGTTGAGCACCGTGATGCGGACGGTGTCCCGGGCGACGGCGTTTCCATCGCTGGCCTCGAGCACCACGTCGTAGAGCCCGTGCTGGGCGTACCCGGGGTTCCAGAGGAACTGACCGGTTTCCGGCACCAGCACCGCGCCGGAGGGCAGGTTCGGTGAGGTGTAGCGGAGCACGCGGCCTTCGGGATCGGCCGCCCGCGCGAAGAAATTCAGGAACCCGCCTTCGGAAACCGTACGATCAACCCCGGGGACGAACACCGGCGCCAGATTGCCAGGGAGCACGGTCACCACGAAGGCGCGCGTGGTCTGGTTGACACCGTCGGAAGCCGTGATGCGGAGATCGGCGAACACTCCCGCCTGCTGTCCGCCCGGCGTCCAGCGTAACGTGCGGGTGGTTGCGTCAAACGTGGCTCCGGCCGGCAGGTGTTCCATCCAATACACCACCGCGTTCCCCTCGGGATCCACGGCGGCAAAAGTGATCTGCAGCAACCGACCTGCGGTGGTCTCGGCATCCAGAATCGGGGCGAGGACCGGGGCGCGGTTGACGCCCTCGACGTTCACCGACCAGGTCTGCCGCGCATAGGCACCCGTCCGATCCACGGCGCGCACTTCGAACGAGACATTTTCCCGACCCCCGGCTGGTGCCGCCCACTGCAGCAGCCCCGTTCCGGGATCGATCAACGCGCCGTCGGGGCCGCTGACCAACACGAACGAGAGCCCCTGCCCTGCGGGATCGGTGGCCGCGGCGCGGTAGGAGTAGGAGGCGCC
>JADLFD010000103.1 GCA_020845805.1 Verrucomicrobiales bacterium
TCATCCACCCGCCGTTCGTCTCCTCATTCTGACCGCGCCTCGTCATGAGCTCCGGTCTGCACGTGTGCCGTGGCGAGCCAGGGCTCGCATTCTGCCGGGGCGACCCGAGGGGCGGGGCAGATCCACAGAGACCACCGAGCGACACAGAGGAGGGCCGGAGTTCTGGGGGATCGTCCGTGTCACTCTGAGGCATCTGTGGATCTTGGCACCTCGGGAGCAGGAAGTGGCGGATTCCTGATTCGCGGTATGGCCCGAGCAAACGAGTGGGGTGCGTGCCCAAGCCTCGGCATCCCTGAGATCGTGACGGACGCGGGCCGAGGGCGCACAGTGGCGGGGTGAAGGCATTCCAGTTGGTGGAGCAAGGTCGGCCGGGGCGGTTCGAATTGCGTGAGGTGGCGGATCCCATACCCGGACCCGACGAGGTGGTGGTGCGCGTGGCGGCGTGTGGTCTCAATCGATTGGATTTGTGGGCGGAGGAAGCTGGATTGCCGGTGCCCGTCACTTTGCCGCGCACGCTGGGTGGCGAATTGGCGGGGACGGTGGCGCGGGTGGGCAGCGGGGTGACCGGTTGGCCCGAAGGCGCGCGCGTGGCGGTGCAATCGAATCTCACCTGTGGGCGATGCGAATACTGCGTCGCGGGCGAAGATTCGATGTGTCTCGAGGGACGCCTGTTGGGAGTGCAGTGCGACGGCGGTTTCGCCGAGTTGTGTCTGGTTCCGGCGCGCGCGCTGGTGGCGCTTCCCGATCGTGTTGAGTTCGGGACTTCGGCGGCGCTCACGTTGGCGGGCAGCACGGCGATGCACATGCTCAATCATCGCGTGCGAGTGCAACCCGGGCAGACCGTCCTGGTCATCGCGGGCACGAGCGGCGTGGGATCGGCGGGGATCCAGGTCGCGCGCGGACTGGGTGCGCGCGTGATCGCCACCGCCTCGTCACCGGAGAAGCGCGAGTTCTGCCGCGCGCTGGGTGCCGAGGAGGTGGTGGATTCGACGGCGGCGGATTGGCCGGCGCAGGTCCGGCGCTGGACGGACAAGCGGGGGGTGGATGTGGTGCTGGAGCATGTGGGGGGGCGGGTGTTGGAGCAGGTCTTTCAGTGCCTGGCTCGTGGGGGCTCGGTGGTCACCTGCGGCGCCACGGCGGGTCGGGAGGTGACCATGAACCTCTGGCCGTTCTTCGTGAAGCAACACCGGTTGATCGGGAGCTATGGGCGGAACCGCGCCGATCTGGAAACGACGCTGCGCTGGGCGGCGGAGGGCAAACTTGTGGCGAGCGTGGAGGAGGCGGTGCCCTGGTCACGCGGCGCCGAGGCCTTCCAACGTCTGCGATCACGGTCGGTGCGCGGGAAATTGGTGCTGGTGCCTGGCTGACGGCAACGGACCGACAGGCTTTGGCAAGTTCGGGGAGGCGCGCCTGAGCACGGGCGCGATGATCCACGCATGCGTGCGCGCCATTTTGAGCACTACCTGAGCCTGCAGAGCCAGTTGGCCGGATTCCGCCGTGCGTTGCGTGAGGGCGTCCGCCGTGAACCCGAGTCTGCGGAAGTCGGGGTCGTCCACGAAGCGAAGGGCTGGCTTGCCGCGAGGAGCAAACGTCGCTACAAGTCCGCGCCATGACCGCCCTCATTTCGACCAAGGTTGCTGCTGCACTGAATGCGCAGGTCGGGCTCGAGTTCCAGGCTTCTTTGCAATACGAGGCGTTGGCGGCCTGGTTCCGGTTGGAAGGGCTTCCCCGGCTGAGCGCTCATTTCGCGCGCCAAGCCGAGGAGGAGCGCACGCACGCGCATCGGTTTATCAAGTATCTGCTCGATACGGGGCGCGGACTCGACCTGCCGGCCATTCCGGCGCCGGTGTGCCAGTTCAAATCGGCGGAAGCCGCGGCCAAGCTGGCCTTGGACCATGAGCTGAAGGTCACCGACTCGATCAAAGGCCTGCTGAGTCTGGCGGAAAAGGAGGGAGACCGATTCACCCAGCATTCGCTGCAGTGGTTCATCCAGGAACAGCTCGAGGAGTTGTCCTCGGCGGACGAGTTGCTGCAGATCGTGCGGCGGGCGGGGGACGGCGGCCTGCTGTTCGTGGAGCATTATCTGGCGACCAAGGGAGCCGCCGGCGCCGGCGGTGGTCCCGCGGACTAGTGGGGGCACAGAGCCCGGATCGGATGTCACTTCGTCATCGCACGCCATCGATCATGCTGCAGCCTCTCGCGTTTCGAATCAGCGCCGCCGCGGGTTTCCTGGGCGTGGCGCTGGGGGCCTTTGGCGCCCATGGATTGAAGGATCTCCTGGCGCGTCATGACACGACGGCCATCTGGCACACCGCGGTGCTCTACCACTTGGTGCACGCGGTGGTGATGCTGGGGCTTGCCTCGGGCGCGGTCTGGCGCCGCGGCGCGTGGCTGTTTCTCCTGGGCGGCCTCCTGATCTTCTCGGGGAGCCTGTACGTGCTGGCCGTCACCAATCTCCGCCAGCTGGGAATGGTCACTCCTCTGGGCGGCGTGGCGTTCCTGCTGGGCTGGGGCACCCTGGTCTTCCAGGGCCTGGGCAGGAGGGCTGGGGCAGGTCAGGACGCGGGCGGGGCGCATTGACCCGGCGAGACGCCTTCGTGCCTCGTGGAGATGGAGGACTGGGGGCGCTCAGAGCTCAGAGCTCAGAGCTCAGCGTGGAGTGCTCAGGGGGCCGGGGGACGATTCAGGCTCAGGTTCTTGAGCCGCGATTCGCGCGCCATGTCGGCCTTGTACCGCATGAGCTTCTGTTGAAGGGCGCGATCGGAAGCGCCGAGAATTTGCACCGCGAGCAACCCCGCGTTGCGCCCACCACCGATCGCCACCGTGGCCACCGGGACGCCGGCGGGCATCTGAACGATGGAGAGAAGAGAATCGAGACCCTGCAGCGCCTTGCTTTGCACCGGCACGCCGATGACGGGCAATGGCGTGTGGCTGGCGATCATCCCGGGCAGATGCGCCGCGCCGCCCGCACCCGCGATGATCACACGCAGCCCGCGTGTATGAGCTGATTTTCCGTAACGCGCCATGTCGACCGGCGTCCGATGCGCAGAGACGACGCGCGTCTCAAAGGTGACGCCGAAGGCTTCGCAGATATCAGCGGCGGGTTGGAGCGTGGGCCAGTCGGAATCACTGCCCATGATGATGCCGACCATTGGCGCGGGGGATTTCATGCGTGCGTGGCACCTCGGGAGGTACGGCCGCCAGGGTAATTCATGGCGGGCACGATGTCGCGCTTGTTGTGGGCCGGCGGCTTAACCGGGTGTCCCAAAGACGAGCGCATCCGCGGCGCGGCGCGCGATGGCGTAGGCTTCGTCCGTCGTGTTCCCCAGCGCGGTCACGTGGCCCATCTTGCGTCCGCGCGTGCTGGTGGTCTTGCCGTAGAGATGCAGGGACGCGCCGGGCACAGCGAGGGCGCGGTCGAGTCCGGAGGGCAGCCCGGGGCCGGGTCCGGCGCCGAGCAGGTTGATCATCACGGCCGCGGGTGCGCGCATGCGAGGGGAGCCCAGGGGCCAGCCCATGACAGCGCGCACGTGGTTTTCGAACTGGGAACACTCACAGGCCTCGATGGTGTAGTGGCCGGAGTTGTGCACCCGGGGCGCGAGTTCGTTGAGGGCGAGGGTGCCGTCGGGAGCGAGAAACATTTCCACGCCGAACGTGCCGATGCCGCCGACCGCGGCCACGGCGCGTTGGGCCATCTCGGAGGCGCGTTCCTGGATTGTGGTGGGGAGGGTGCCGGGAGCGCGGACCACGTGGCAGATATGATCCTTCTGCACCGTCTCCACGACCGGGTAGAGCGCGGCACTGCCCTGTTCGGGACGCGTGACCATGACGGCGATCTCGCGTTCGAACGAAAACCAGGATTCCACGAACAGCGCGTTTTGGTCGCCGTTCAACTGCTGCCAGGCGGCGTCGAGATCGGCGGCGGAGCGCAAGGTGGCGTTGCCTTTCCCGTCATAGCCATTCCGGCGCTTTTTCAGCACCACCGGCCAGCCGAAGGCGTGGGCGGCGGCGAGTGCGGCGGTTTTGCTGGGAGCATCGGCGAATCGCGGCATGGCGATGCCCTCCTCGGCGATGGCCTGTTTCTGCCAGAGCTTGTCCTGCACGATCTTGACGGTTCCCGAGCCGGGCCGCAGGCGGTGGCCATGGCGTTCGAGCACGGCCAGAGCCTCGGCGTCGACGAACTCGTTTTCGAGGGTGAGGACGTCGCTGAGCGCGGCGAGGCGCAGGAGATCGGCTGGTTGATCCCAATCCCCCAGCAGGCAGTGGTGGGCCAAGCCGCTGGCGGGAGTGTGCTGAGTGCGTTCGAGAATGGCGGTGGCCAGGCCCAGTTGAGCGGCGGCCTGGGCGGTCATCTTCGCCAGTTGACCGCCCCCGATAAGCCCCAGGGTCAGTGGGCGTGGGGACGGCGTTTCTCCGGCATGGATCGGGACAGGCATGGCCGCGGCGATTTCACGCGTCCGCGGTCCGGGAGGCAAATCCGGAGTGCACCCGCGGACATCCGATTTTGGTGCACGTGGCGGACGGACCAGCGCCGGAGGAGCGGTTTGCCGGCGCGAGTGACGTGGGGGTTGAGGCTCCTGGCGGAGGACTACTCCACGGCGTCGACCAGTTCCGGGTACGCGTGCATGACGCGGTCGAGTTCGGCGCGTTGGCCGGGGCTGAGGCGTTCGTGCGGGTCGAGGCAGGCGATGGATTCCATGAGCCCCTGGCGTCGCAGTACCTCGTGAATTCCTGGAATGCAGCCTGAGAACCCGTGGCGCGCGTCGAAGATGGCGGCATTGGCGTCGGTGAGGGCGGCGCCGAGTCGCAGCAGTTCGGCTGGGATGGGGCGCCGCGAGGTCGCCACGCGCCGGCAGGCGGCGTGCAGGGCCACGGCACGGCGCGTCCAGACGGCCCATTGTCCCAGCAACCCGCCGACGAAGCGCATTTCGCGGTCGACGTCACCGACGCGAAACCGGAACGGAGTGAGCAGATCGGCGACGATGGCGTCGTCATTGCCGGTGTAGAGGGCGAGGTCGTCGCGGCCCGATTCCGCCACCGCGCGCACGACGTCGAGGGTTTGGTAGCGGTTGAACGGCGCCACCTTGATGGCCACGACGCTGGGAATCTCGGCGAAGCGCCGCCAGAAGGAGAAGGGAAGCACGCGTCCCCCGACGGCCGGTTGGAGGTAGAACCCGACCAGCGGCAGGATGCGCGCGATGGTATGGCAATGAGCGAGGAGCTGGGCTTCGGTGGCTTGCGCGAGCGCGCCCAGGGAGAGCAGGCCGGCGTGGTATCCGAGGTCGCGGGCGAGGGCAGCCTCGGCGGTGGCCTGGCGGGTGGATCCACAGACGCCGGCGATGAGCACCGTGTCGGGGCGGCGTGGGTGCGACCGATCCCAGGCGCGCGTGGTCAGGGCGGCGCGTTCGAGGACCGGCTGGAGCAGGGCGTGCTGCGGTTGGCGGATGGCGAATTGCGTGGTGTGCACGCCGACGGCGATCCCGCCGGCACCCGAACCCAGGTAATAATGGGTGAGCCGGTCCTGTGTCGTGGGATTCCAGCGGCGGCGGCGGTCGAGCGGCAGGGGGTGTGCAGGGATGACGAGCCCCTCACGGAGTCGTTGGCACACCGCATCGGGGGGAGACGGAAATTCGGGCATGGCAGGGTCGGCTGGATCGGTAGTACGCCGTTCGGGTCGTGGGCGGCAAGCCGTGGGGTGGGCGGGAGTCCACGAGGCGGCGAGATTCGACGAATGATGATGTGAGTGTCCAGGGTCCCCCGTCTTGACGCGGGCCGGGGTGGGCCCGTGAAGTACGGGATGTCCTTTCGATTCCTCCAGGTCGCGGCGATGGCCGTCGCGATGGTGACGCTGGTGAGTTCAGGCGCCGACTGGCCGCGCTGGCGGGGGTTGGCCAATGACGGGAGGTTGGCCGGGGGCGACCGTTTGCCCGCGGCGCTGGAGGCGGAGCCGAAAGTGCTTTGGGAGGTGCCGGCCGGCGAAGGGTTGGCCTCCCCGGTGGTGGGTGGCGGTCGGGTCCTGGCCTTCGACAACCAGGCCGGGCGCGAGACCTTGCGCGCGCTGGACGCTGCCACGGGGCGTGAGCTCTGGCGCGCGGACGTGGATGAACCGTTCTCGGATTCCCAGGGCCCGACCGGGCCGCGCAACACCCCGTTGATCGACGGCGACCGTGCGTACGCGGTTTCGTGCCGGGGCGAGTTGCAGTGCCGCGCGATGTCCGACGGCGCGCTGCGCTGGCGCGTCAGTTACATCACGAATTTCCAGGCGGTGTTCGTGGGGGAGAAGGGCAATGCCCCTGGCGCTTCGCGCCACGGCAACGACGGGTCCCCGCTGATTGACGGGCCGCACCTGCTGGCCTTGGCGGGCGGCACGAACGGGGCGGGTGTGGTGTGTCTCGACAAGTTGACCGGCTCGGTAGTGTGGAAAAGCACCAGCGAGCAAGCGGGCTATGCGCCGCCCGTGGTGACGTCGTGGCACGGCACCCCGACCGTTCTGGCGTACACGGTGTCAGGGTTGGTCGGGCTGCGGCGTTCCGATGGCGTGGAGCTCTGGCGGCACCCCATCAAGACCTCGTTCGCGCGGCATGTGACGACTCCCATCGTGGCGGGTGACCTGGTGGTGGTGTCCTCGCACGAGGTGGGGTTGATGGCGGTGCGCGTGGCGAATGCGGGGGCGTCCTGGACGGCGGCCCAGGCCTGGGTGAGCAAGGAAGCAGCCATCAATTACGCCAGTCCGGTGGCCGTGGGCGGGTTTCTCTATGGGGTGGGCCCGGCCAAGGATTTGATCTGTGTGGAGCTGGCCACCGGCCGGATCGCCTGGCGGCAGGCGGACGCCTTCCACACCGCCGCTGGCAAGGCGTATGCCGGGATGCTGTCCGACGGGGTGCGCGTGCTGATGCTCACGGACGGTGGGGAGTTGCGTCTGTTCGACGCGGACCCGGCGGCCTACCGTGAGACTGGCCGCGCGCAGGTGTGCGGGGCAAACTGGTGCCAGCCGGCCTGGTCCGAGGGCATCCTCTCTATGCGCGACGGCCTGACCAAGCAGGGAGGGCGCTGGAAGGCGGTGCGACTGGCGCCGCCCTCCTCTTGAAGGCAAGGCGGGCCCGGATCAGGACGGGGACACGAGTTTCAGTCCGACGATGCCGGCCACGATCAAGCCGACGAACACGAAGCGAGCGGCCTGCACCGGTTCCCCGAGGATGAGCATGCCCAGCACGAAAGCACCCACGGCGCCGATGCCGGTCCAGACGGCGTAGGCGGTGCCGACCGGGATGGTGCGTTGCGCGAGGAAGAGGAAGACGCCGCTGAGGGCCATGGAGACCAGCGCGCCCAGGGCGGGCCAGGCGTGGAATTGGCCGTGGCGCCAGGCGAATTTGAGGCCGATGGGCCAGCCCCATTCGAAGAAACCGGCCAGGACGAGGTAGAACCAGGCGACGCTCATGCGGAGGGAAGAGTGGCCGAAAAGCGCCGGATGTCAGGCGAGATGGAAAAAGAACCCGGCTGCGTATACAAAAACCGCGTGGACCGGTGTCTATAGGCTGGAATGGGTCAGGAAGGCACGAGTCGATCCCCTCGTTCGTGGGCCGAGCAGGTCTACGACGAATGCGCCGCGCAGCTGGTACTCTACGGGCGTGCGCTGGGGCTGGGCCATGCCGAGGCGGAGGACGTGGTGCATGACACGTTTCGCGTGCTGCTCGAACTGCGCGAGTGCCCGCGGGAGCCCAAGTTCTTTGCGCTGCGCAGTTTCCGGAATCGTGCGCTGAACCATCGCCGCGGCCTGTGGCGGCGGTTGGCGCGCGAGTTGGAATCGCGACGCTGGTTCGAAGCGGGAGACCCGACCTCGCCGGCGGAGGAATCCGCGATGGTGGAACTCACCCGGCTCCCGCCCGAGCAGCGGGAGGTCATCGTCCTGCGACTGTGGCACAACCTGACTTTCGAGGAGATCGCGCACCTCCTCGGGCTTTCCCCGAACACCGCTGCGGGGCGGTATCGGTACGGCATCGCGCGACTACGGCGCAACCTTCAGGAGGAATCCCATGAACCCCATCCCGAACCCTCACCTCGAGCCCACAGAAGCGATCCTGCGTGGCTGGCGTCCGCGCCGCCCCTCCCCGAGCCTGAGACGCCGGCTGTTTGAGGGGGCGCCCTTGCCCCACACCGGGGCGGTGGAGGTCGGTTGGGCGGGGGGGCTGAGTCGCTGGCTGGCCCCCGCGGGGGGCGTGGCAGTGTTGGTGCTGACCGCGGCCGTGGCGTTGAATCCCTCGGGCCTGGAGGAAGAGGCCGAGCTGTCCCTGGCGCGCCTGGGTGCGACGTGGTGCGAATCGCACCCTTCCGTGGACCGCAATGCGCCCCTTTCCGCGGCTCGATTTCGGTCGACAAACGCCAGCGCGGTCACGGCAAGCTTCGGTTTCTTGCTCCTGCGCCAGACCAACGTTTTCGCCCGCTGAGACACTCCTGATATGTCCACTGCCAAGTCCGACCCGAAGGCCAAAGCCCCGGGGCCGAGCGGCCGGTCCAACAAGCCTGCGTCACCCTCTCCGGCTCCTTCGCCGGGCGGCGCCGACGAGGGAAACCAGGTGCAAATGCCGCTGTTCCGGCGTCCGGACTGGATCGCGTTTCTCATCACCACGGCGCTGACCCTGATCGGGTACCTCTGGACCCTGGCGCCGGACGTGACGCTGGAGGATTCCGGGGAGCTGGCGGTGGCCTCGTATTACGCGGGGGTGCCGCATCCTCCCGGGTACCCGGTCTGGACCCTCTACACGTGGTTGTTCACGGTGATCCTGCCGTTCTCCAACATCGCGTGGCGCGTGGCGGTATCCTCAGCGGTGGCGGCGGCCCTTTCGTCGGGTGTGTTGTCACTGATGATCTCGCGGGTGAGCGGTCTGATGCTCGACTCGGTGGATGTGCGGAAGGAGATCGAGGCCGGATTGCAGCGGTTGATCTGCATCGTGGCGGCGGTCTCCGGCGGGTTGATGATCGGCTTCAACGGGTTCATGTGGAGCCAGGCGGTGATCGTGGAGGTGTACACCCTGAGCGTGCTCTCGCTCGTGCTGACCTTTGTGCTGCTGCTGCACTACGTCTGTGCGCCGGACCAGCGGCGATATTTGTACTGGGCGGCGTTCATGTTCGGCATCGCCTTCACGAACCACCAGACCTTGATCGTGGCGGCGATGGGCATCGAGGTGATGATTGCGATGGCGAATCGGAAGCTGGGTCGTGACGCCTTTTTTGCCAACAGCCTGATCTACCTCGTGGGCGTGGTGCTGATGCAGAACGACGGGCTGGAGAGCATCCGCACCAGCGACGCGCTGCGGTTCATCTTCCATGTGGTCGGGCTGGGATCGATCGTGGCTTGCGGCTGGCTGGCGCTGAAGACGGGCGGTTTGTGCACCGAGGTCGTGCCAGCGTTGATCTCCCTCTTCATGTGGGTGCTGGGGGCGAGCATCTACTTCTACATGCCGATCACGGGCACCACCAATCCGCCGTTGAACTGGGGGTATCCACGCACCTGGGACGGATTCGTGCACGCGTTCACCCGCGGGCAATACGAGAAGACGAATCCCTCCATGGACATCGGGCGCATCTTCGACCAGTTCCTGATGCTGTTCGAAGGGGCGGTGGAGGAGTTCAATCTGATCTATCTGCTGATCGCACTGGTGCCGTTCCTGTACTGGGCGCGGCTGCGGAAGACGGAGAAGGCCTGGATGGTGGGCATGACGGCGATCTATGTCTGCCTGGCGTTCCTGTTGCTGTGGTTGCTGAACCCGAATCCGGACCGCCAGAGCCGCGAGTTGACGAAGGTCTTCTTCACCGCGTCGCACGTGATCATCGCGATGGGATTTGGTTACGGCGTGGCGCTGCTCTCAGGGAGTCTGGTCCGCGAGTACCAGGCGGTCCGGCGCTGGCTGATGATCGCGGCCGCGGGCGGCGGCGGCATCGCGTTGTTCGTGGTGGCCGTGACCTTTGGGGTGGTCGAGTTGTTCCCTCCGGAGCAGCCATCGTATTTCTTCGGGATTGAGGCGACGCGGGATCTGGTGGACCGGATCGCGGCGCTGCTGGCGCTGGGGTTTGCCGTGACCGGCGTGGTGCTTCTGGCGCTGAACCCGTCGCAGGCGCGCATCAAACTGTTGCTGGCGCTCTTTTCCCTTCTGCCGCTGAAGACCGTGCTCACGCACTGGTCCGCCAACGAGCAGCGCGGGCACATGTTTGGCTACTGGTTCGGGCACGACATGTTCACGCCGCCGTTCCAGGGGACCGACGGCAAGCCGCTCTACCCCGAGATGACGCGGAACGCGGTGCTGTTCGGCGGCACCGACCCGGGCCGGTTCAATCCGACGTACATGATCTTCTGCGAGAGCTTCATCCCGCCGCGCTGCAAGCCGACGGATCCGAAGTTTGATCGTCGCGATGTCTATCTCATCACGCAGAATGCCCTGGCCGACGGGACTTACCTCAATTACATCCGCGCCCATTACAACAAGTCCGCCCAGGTGCCGTACGACACCCCCTTCTTCCAGGAGATGCTGCGGTCGCAGCGTGAGCGCGAGCGCGGGCTGTACACCAACGGACTGGCGCGTGCGGTGGCACCCCTGGATCGCTGGCTGACGCGCTTCGGCGATGCGGTGGAGAAGGACCGGCGCGCGGGCGAATCGTGGTTCGAGGCTTCGCACTTCACCGATCTCCCCAAACTCATGGCCCGGCTGAAGGCGGGTCCGGA
>JADLFD010000104.1 GCA_020845805.1 Verrucomicrobiales bacterium
CCGCCGCCTTTACCCAGGCCATCACCACCCCGTCTGCACTAGGCCAGACCTGGGATCTCTGCGGCCCCGAGCGCCTGTCCCTGGCCGCCTTGGTCCGTCAGATCCTGGACGTGACGGGCCGCCGACGGTGGCTGTGTCCTATTCCGTGGGGCGCCGCCCGACTGCAGGCCACGGTGTTGGAATTTCTCTTCACCCGCCTCGGCCAACGGCCGTCACCGCTGACTCGCGACCAGTTGCTCATGCTCCAGGAGGACAACATCGGCGACGGACTCCCCGCGGATCGCGCTCTGGGCCTGTCCCACCCAGGGTTTCGCGAAGGTCTCAAGAGATACTTGGCCCCGCCGGTTCCCGGAGCAGAAGGGCAGCACCGCGGTCCCGGACGGGTGCGGTGAGTTTCCTGAGCAGGTACCCGGGACGAGGGGCGGCAGAACGCGTGCCGTAATCCTTCCCCCGGTCGGGCCCATCCGGGTCGGACCGCTCTTGCTCCACCACGGTTCGGCCCCGTAGCGTGACCGCCGCTGGCGGAACCGCCGTCGGCCCGCCGAATCCGCGTCCTTGCCCCGATGAGAAAACCCTCCCTGCTGGTGATCTTCCTGATGGTGTTCGTGGACTTGGTGGGGTTCGGCATGGTGCTGCCGTTGCTACCGAAGTACGTGCGCGATTTCGGTGCGCCGGGCTGGCTGTTGGGCGCGATCGTGGCGTCCTACTCGCTGATGCAATTCCTGTTTGCGCCCGCTTGGGGACGGCTGTCCGACCGCATCGGGCGTCGTCCGGTGCTGCTCATCAGCACCGCTGGATTCATTGCCTCCTACAGCTTGTTCGCGGTGGGTTCGACGCTCACCCACCCTGCGCTCGCCCTGGGGGTGATCCTCGCCTCCCGGGTGTTGTCCGGAGTTTGCGGTGCCAACATCGCGGTGGCGCAGGCCTACATCGCTGATTTGTCCACCCCGGCGGAGCGTTCACGGCGCATGGGCTTGATCGGGATGGCATTCGGCCTCGGCTTCATCGCCGGGCCGATTATCGCCGTCGTGGCGCTGCTGGCGTTCGGTCGTTCCGGGCCCGGTTGGTGCGCGGCGACGATCTGCGCGATCAACTTGGTCCTCGCGTGGTTTCTCCTGGGTGAAAGTCGATCCGCCGAGGCGGTCGCGCCGCCGCGGTCGGGTGGGCGATTCGACCATTGGCGCACGGTCCTGGCGCGACCGCACCTCGGACTTCTGGCGGGCATCTACTTTCTGGCCACGTTCGCCTTCACCTGTTTCGAGACCACCCTGGCCATCCTGATTGCGGAGAACTTCCGGTTTCCGAAGGGCGGGACGGACAGCGAGATTGCGGTGTCGTTCCTCTTCGCGTTCTGCGGCCTGATCGGAGCGCTGGTGCAGGGAGGAATGATCGGCAGACTGGTCCGGTTGCTGGGCGAATCGCGGATGATCGCGCTGAGCCTGCTGCTGACCGCGCTGAGCCTTGCGCCACTCCCCTTCTTCACCGGGGCGTTGCAGCATTCGCCGTCAGAACTTTGGCGCTCGGGAGGGGCCTCCGTGTTCGGTTTTCTGGGGTCCCTGTTTACGCTTGGGGGGGCGGGCTGGATAGGTTTGATCGCCTGCCTGGCGATCCTGTCGATCGGCTCCTCCATGACCCGTCCGCCGTTGTTCGGCCTGGTGTCATCGCTCTCTCCCTCCAACGAACAGGGCTTCACTTTGGGCGTGACGCAGAGTGCCGGATCGCTGGCCCGGATTACGGGGCCGGTCTTCGCCAGTGCCACCTTCGATTGGCACCACTCATTCCCCTACGTCATCTGCGCCGCACTGGCACTCGGCGCGTTCGCGTGGTGCTGGATCCGGCTTCCCGCGAGCCCCCAGCCGGGCGCCGGAGTGTCCTGAAGAATTTCCGGTTCGGGAGCGTGCTCAGGCTGGAATCGGCGGATCGACGGGTTCGTCGCAGGCGAAGAACGGGTTGTGCCTCTGCTCTTCACCCACGGTGGTGACCGGGCCGTGCCCGGGACAGATCAACGTCGCCGGCGGAAGGCTGAGGATGGCTTCCCGGATGCGTGCTTTGGCCAGGGTCCCCTTCCCTGGAGCGCCTCCCATGGAACCCGCGAACACCGCATCGCCCACCACCGCCAAGGCGGGTGCGTCGCCTGCGAAGCCGGTCACAAGGTACGTGGCGCCGTCGTCCGCGTGCCCCGGGGTCGGACGGTACGCGATGCGCAAGCACCCCACCTCAACCGGCGAGTCGGCGCGGTTGCGCTGGGATGCCGGTGCCCCGTGATAGTCCGTATGGAGTTGCAGTCGAGGAAAGCGCGCGCGCAGGGGTTCCAGGGCGGCCACGTGGTCCCGATGCGTGTGGGTGAGGAACAAATGCTGCACCTCGAGACGGTGCCGTTCCGAGAGTTCGAACACCGGCGCGGCATCAAATCCGGTATCGAACAGCGCCGCGACTCGGGAGACCGGGTCCCACACCAGGAAGGCGTTTACAGACATGCCGTTCCCTTCGGTCGAGATCACACGCCACTCTTGCCACCGGCCCGGATCCACCTCGCGGGGCAGCCAGCCCTCCGCCAGCGCGCGCCAACTGGCGGCGTGCAGTTCCAACACCGACGCCGCAGCAGACCACTCCAAACCCATGGGCGGGCGGCCATCCCGTTCGAAAGCTTCCCAGAGTGCGACAGCGACGCCCCCGGCGAGCGCGACCTGTTCCAGGGGCACTCCTGACATCAGCCGCGCCTTGCGCGCCACGTCCCCGGCATGGTCCTCCAAGGTCATGACGGCACCCTACCGGGAACCGAGCTGCGCCTCCAGTTCAAGGGCGGCGCGGACCAGGATCTCCCCGGTCGATTCGCCCAGGGACGTCCGCGAAATGTACTCGTAGCGAGGGAATGCGCCCCAGTCCTCGCGCGTCAGGATGTAGCCGAAGGCATCGTTGGTGAGCCCGAGGAGCAGGTTGTGTTTCGCGTGCATCTTGCGTTTCAGATAGGCACCGATGTTCGGTAGAGCCTCGCCGGGAATGGTGACCAGATGCGCGTCGCCCACGCGGACCGCGTTCAGTCGGGTCGAAACGCGTCCCTCGGCATCAGTGTGGTAGCCCATGGGCGACCCCTTGAGCACGGCGCGCAGCACGGGCGATTCCACGGGGAAAAGCACCGTGGCGCTGCGACATTCGAGCACTGGATCCGACTGCGCCGCCGCGCCCTCCAGCAGGCGCAATGCCTCATCGGCCAGGCCGCGACCGATGCGCTGGCACTCCTCCCAGGTCGATTGATCGCGCCCGTCCGCAGCGCGGTTGTCGGCGGTCACCATGCCGCCCTGGGCGCCATTGAAGAAAATGCCGGTGCCCGCCCCCTTCTCCGCCAGCCGGTCATAGAGCGGGCCAATGAGATCCGGACTGCACACTCCGGCCCGCGAACCAAACACTTCTGGGTGCACCGCATAGTTCACCAGCGTGGCCAGGGGTTGGCCGTCTGCACCCATGACTTGCAGCACGCTGCATCGGGGATCGAACAGGGCTTCGGCATAGGCGTTGTAGGCGATCTTGCCGCGCACGGCGCCGGTCGCCACCCGCAGTGACGCGGGTTTCAATCGCGACGCCGCGTCCTCGATCGCCTCCGCCAGGCGCGCCGCCACCGAATCGAGGTAAGCCAGATCGGCGCCCGTGCGGCCGTTGGGATCAGGGAACGCGTAGGGGTCGGGGGCGCTGTGCGTATGTGTGGCCCCGATGAGAATGTGATCGGCCGGGACCGATTTCACGCGCGCCCGGGTCTTGTCCCCCAGCACCGCTGGCCAGCCGAGGAAATCCACGCTCACCATCGCCACCCGGGTATCTGCATCGGCCAGGACCAAGGCGCGCACGGTGAGTTCCCCGGCCTTGCGGGTCGCCGGTTCCGGAATGCCGATGCCCCCCGACACCGGCAGCAAAGGGTCGGGAGTGACCGCACGTACCGCGATGGCGGCGCGGAACTCACCAGCCCAGGTCGCGGGGACCGTGGCCGCCCAGGTCACGAGGCACGCGGCCGCCCACAGCAACGGGGATCTTGGGTGCATGGAAAATCGTAGGCGCGTCCCCGCTGTCAAACCCAGAGAAAACCCGCGTCCTTGAGGTTCCTTCCCGGCGTCTGGCACGATGTCGCGCGTGAACCGCATCGACGCGCGCTTTCAGGCGCTCCGGGAACGTCAGACCAAGGCTCTCGTGGCCTACATCGGGGCCGGGGATCCCGACCTGAACGCCACGCGAGAACTCGCCTTGGCATTTGATCGCGCCGGCGTCGACGTCCTTGAACTCGGCGTGCCCTTCAGCGATCCCCTGGCCGATGGCCTGGTGAACCAACTCGCCGCGCAACGCGGCCTGGCCAGCGGCACCACGCCGCGCGGCGTGCTCGACACCGTCTCCGCGATCCGCCGCGAGTCGCAAATCCCCATCGTCCTCTATCTCTACTACAACCTGCTGCATCGCGTGGGGCTCGAGGCCTTCATTGCCGATTCTGCGGCCGCCGGAGTCGATGGCCTGCTGGTGCTGGATCTTCCGCCCGAGGAAGCCGACGGGTACGAGCACGCCATGCGCGCCCGCGGCCTCTGCGCGATCTGGCTGGTGGCCCCCACCACCCCCGAGGATCGCATCCGACGCATCGTCGCGCGGGGTTCCGGCTTCATCTACTACGTCTCGCGCGAGGGCGTCACCGGAATGCAGACGCAGGTGGCGTCCAGCATCGGGGATCGCGTCGCACGCATCCGTGCCCATACCCCTCTGCCCATCGCGATCGGGTTTGGCGTTTCCAACGCCGATCAGGCCCGGACGGTCGCGGCCGCCGGGGACGGCGTGGTGGTGGGCAGCGCCATCGTCGACCGCATCGGCCGCCTTGGCCGTGACCCACGCCTGGTCGCGGAAGTCGCCGGATTTGTGGGAGGGCTCGCCACCGCCGTGCACGAAGCCAAGGCAGGCTGACTCCGCCCCAAAGGATCGCACGACCGGGAAACCAAGCCCGCTCCCGGCGGGGCGGCGGCATTTTTTCTTGGCCAATCCCGTCCGAGTGGCGTTGGTTTCGCGCGGACGCATGAAGACCAAGAATGCAGGCAAGAAAAAGGGCGCCGACCGCTTCGTGGTGATCATGGCCGGCGGCCGCGGAGAGCGATTCTGGCCGGTAAGCCGTGAGAAGACCCCCAAGCAGCTTCTTAAACTCCTGGGCGACGAATCGTTCCTCCAATCCGCCGTGCGTCGCGTGCTGCCCCTGGTCCCGCTGGAGAACATCCTGGTCATTACCAGTGCAGCCCAAGCGCCGGAAGTGAAGCGGCAACTGCCCAAGCTTCCCGCCGCCAACATCGTGGCGGAACCCACCGGGCGCGACACCTGCGCCGCCGTCACGCTCGGCGCCGCCCTGGTCGGCGCGCGAAGCACCACCGGAGTCATGGCCGTGCTCCCCGCCGACCACGTCATCCCGGAGGAGAAAAAGTTCCAGCAGGTGCTCGGCGACTGCCTGGACCTGGCCTCGCGTGGCCAGGTCATCGCCACCATCGGTATCAAGCCCACGGAACCAGCCACGGGTTACGGCTATATCCGGGTCGGTGCACCCCTTCCCGCTCCCCAGGGCGCAAAGCCGTACAAGACGGTGTTCCACCGCGCCGAACAGTTTAAGGAGAAACCCAATTACGAGACCGCCCTCGATTACCTGCAAAGCGGGCAGTACCGCTGGAACGCCGGGATGTTCGTGTGGTCGTTCGTGACCCTCACGCAGGGGCTCCAATCGCACCAACCCGAGATGCATGCCGCCTGCCAGCGCTGGTTCAACGCCGCCTCCGCCGGACCCGCCAAACTCGCGCGCGTCCTGGCCAAGGAGTATCCCGAGGTCAAACGCATCTCCATCGACTACGCACTGATGGAACACGCACAGAACGTGGTCGTGGCGGACGGCGACTTCGAATGGGACGATCTCGGCTCCTGGAATGCCCTCTCCCGTCACCTGAAGACGGACGCCGAAGGCAATTGCGCTCAGGCCGAATTCATCCACGTCGATGCGGCGCGCAACATCGTCTACGACGCCCGCACCAAGGGCCGCCGCACCCCAATCTGCATCGTCGGCCTGCGCGACTCGATCGTGGTCCAGACGGACGACGCCACCCTCGTCGCGCACAAGAGCCAATCCCAGAAGATCAAGGAACTGGTGCGCCGTCTGGCGGAGGACTCGCGCTACTCGGACTTGGTCTGAGCGCCCGACTCCACGAGGGCAAAGCCAGCGGTCGTCCAGGGGCCACCGGCTCCCCCAACTGGGGGCGCCCCTCGGTATCCCATCCCAGGGGTTGCATGCTGATCTGACGATCCCACCCGGATCCTTTCGTCCGCGCGGAGTGGTAGACGATCCACGTCTCCACGCCATCCGGCGACGTCACAAAACAGCAGTGCCCCGGTCCGAACACCTGGGCGGTGCGCGAGAACAAGGGAGTTCCCCGCTTCTTCCAGGACGCGGCCTCCATCGGATCGCCGCCCGTCCACTCCAACAATCCCAGGCAGTAATCGTCCGTCCAACTGCCGCTGGCCGAGTACACCAGGAACAGTCGGTCCCCCCGCCAAAGCACCTGGGGCCCCTCATTCACCCACGGTTGGCCGTGGCAGTCCCACGGATGCTCGGGCGTCGAGATGCGGACCCGCTCGCCGTCGATCGACACGGCGCTGCTCAGGCGCGCCAGGTAGAGATGTTGCGCGACGTTCTCCGTGCCCTCCCAACCGGACCAGACGAAATACCGTCGACCATCCGGCAGACTCAGGATCGTGCCATCAATGGCCCAGCGGTCCGTCCTGGCCGCCATCCGACCGCGCCACTGGTAAGGCGCCTGCGGATCGCGGGCGTCGCCTTCCAACACGTACATCCGGTGATTCTCGTTCCGCCCGTCGTCCGCCGCGACGTACA
>JADLFD010000105.1 GCA_020845805.1 Verrucomicrobiales bacterium
TCCACGACGGCGGCTACGGAGACGGGATGTAGCCGCGGACGTGAAGTCCGCGCCGACTTGGGTTGGCGAATGGGATGAGAAGGAAGTCGGGGAGATGGCGCCGTCTATACGACGGCGGCTACGGAGACGGGATGTAGCCGCGGACGTGAAGTCCGCGCCGACTTGGGTTGGCGAATGGGGTGAGAAGAAAGTGGGGAAGATGGCGCCGTTTCCATGACGGCGGCAACAGAACGAAGGAAGAGGAGGCGGGGGAAGGGGATCTCACGCCAGGGCCAGCGCGAGTGCGGCGGCCAGCTGGCGGGCGGCGACGGCGCAGTCCTTTTGCAGGCGCAGGAGACGCGGGATGACGAACGGATGGCGAAGAATGTGGAAGGCGAGCTTGAGCGGATCGAGCCGCTGATCGGCGGTCATGAGTGCATTGAAATCGAGCGGCAGATCGGCTTCCGCGGTGTCGGAGATCGCGCGCAGGGTGGCCGAGGGGATGCCGAGTTCGCGGCAGAGGGCTCGGATTTCTCCGGATTCCATCTCCACCGCATCGGCTTGGGTCTCGTGACGCAGGAGGGATTTGTCGGAGGCCCGGGAGGCCACGCGATCGGCGCAGAGGATGCGTCCGGGCTGCGCTCCGGCACGGAGGAGGAGGTCGTGGAGGGGGAATCCGGGATCGCTCTCGAGCAGCAGGGTGCCGATGGCGCAGTGCGGCCGGAGGGCGCCGGCGAAGCCGCAGGTGAGGACGAGATCGGGCCGTGATTCGCCGAGGGCGTGGGTCACGACCCGGCGGGCGCGGGTGCGGCCCATGCCGGTGACGAGGAGGCGCGCGTAGGCGGGCGCGATTCGGCGAAAGGGCCGGGCTTCCTCGGGGACGGCGAAGGTGACGAGAACGGAGCGGGGAGGCATGTCACGCCGGGGAGCGGAACGAGCCGGCGACGTGTTTGCCGTTGGTGAGGATGGCGTGGCCGTTCTGTTCGGCAGCGGGGATCGCGCGGCGCGCGGCGTCACGCAGATTGCGATAGGTGGCCAGGGCGAGGAGGGGCCAGGCATTCCGGTACATGTCGTACTTGAGGTAGAACACGCGTGGGAAGCCGGTGCCGGTGACCTCGTCCTCGCTCCAGGAGCCGTCCTCGTTCTGAGTGGCGATCAGGTACTCGATGCCGCGACGCAGGCTGGGGCGGTCGGGTTCCCCGAAAGTGGCGAGGCCCATGGTGGCCCACGCGGTCTGGGAGGCGGTGCTGGGTCCTTGTCCCTTGAAGACGGGATCGTCGTAGGTGTTGCAGCGCTCGCCCCAGCCGCCGTCGGCATGCTGCACGCTCTCCAGCCAGTCGCGGGCGCGGAGCAGCCAGGGTTCGTGCATGGGGTAACCGAGCGCCTTCAGGCCGCGCAGGACCTGCCAGGTGCCGTAAACGTAGTTCACGCCCCAGCGTCCGAAGAAGGAGCCGTCGGGTTCCTGGGACTTGCGGATGAACTCGAGGGCGCGTTGGACCTGGGGATCCTGGAGCGTGACCCCTTCGAGGCCCATGACTTCGAGGATGCGCGCGGTGATATCGACGCATTCCGGGTCGAGCATCGCGTTGTGATCAGCGAACGGGACCTTTTCGAGGATGCTCTTGGTGCAGTCCTTGTCGAAGGCGGCCCAGCCCCCGTCGCGGCACTGGAAGGTCAGCATCCAGTTGTACCCGCGGCGGAAGCATTCATCGCGGCGCCGGCGGTCGGCGGTGGGGATTTGACGGAGGGCGAGCAGGACCATCGCCGTGTCGTCGACATCGGGGTTCCACTTGTTGTTGTACTCGAAGACCCAGCCGGAGGGTTCCACGTCGACCGGGTTCTTATGGTACCAATCCCCGCGGAAGCGGATCTCGCGATCCATGATCCACGAGCAGGCCTTTTGGAGGGCCGGATGATCCTCGGGCACACCGGATTCGCGGAGGCAGATGGCGACGATGGCGCTGTCCCAGACGGGGGAGAAGCAGGGTTCGATGCGGACGGAATCCGCCTCTTCGTGCTGCAGCTTTTTGAGTTCGTGCCAGGCGCGAACGACCTGGGGATGGTCGTTGGGGTAGCCGAGGGCCTTGAGGGCGATGAGGGCGTTGAGCATCGCCGGGAAGATGGCGGCGAGACCGTCACTGCCTTCGAAGCGTTCGAGCATCCATTGCTCGCACCGTTTCAGCGCACTGCGGCGGAAGGGGTGGAGTCCCCGGCGCTGGAACCACTCGGCGAATTTGTGGAGGCGGTCCAGCCACAGGAACAGGTTGCGCAGGCTGACGTCGAAGTAGCGGGGGCGCAGGGTCTCGTCGAGTTCCCATTTGCCGTTGGGATAGAGTTCGTCGAGGGAGACCACGACGCGCCGCGTGGGGCGGTAGTGGTTGATGATCGCGAGCGGGACGATCATGGCGCGCGACCAGTTGCTCATGTCCCAGAAATTCACATGGAACCATTTTCCGATGAGCAGGATCTCACAGGGGATGGTGGGGACATGGCTCCACTCGACCAGACCGATGAGGGCGAGGTAGAGCTTGGAGAAGGTGTTCATGCGCGGCACGCCGCCGAGGTGGAGGGCCACTTCGCGGGCGCGCAGCATGCGCGGATCGGTGGGGCAGACGCCGGCGAGCTTGAGGGCGAGGTAGGCCTTGACGGTGGCGTTGACCTCGGAGGGGCCGCCTTCGTAGATGTTCCAGCCGCCGTCAGGGAGCTGTTTGGAGAACAGATGGTGGATCGCCTTGCGCTCCCAGGCGCGATCCACGCTGCCGTCCCAGTGGTGGTAGACCACCATGTCGGAGACGAGCGTGGAGTCGACCATGAGTTCCCCCACCCAGTACCCGTCCGGGTGCTGGATGCTCAGCAGGTAGTCCTGGGAACGAGCGAGAGTGCTCTCCAGGGTTCTGGGCTCGGCGACGCGAGTCTGCTTGAGCGGCGCGGGCGCCACTGCGCGACGCGCCTGCTCCGAGGGGAAATCGGACATCGTCCGGATAAATTGGTCGGCCCCTGGAAACGCTGTAAAGCGTTTCTTCAGGCAATGAAGGACCAGTCGTAGGGCTTGCGCATGGGGCGGCTGAGCCACTTGGCCGCCTCGCGGTCGCCCACGATGCGCTCGTGCTCCGGATCCCACTTCACCTTGCGGCCGAGGCGGATGCTGATGACGCCCAGGTGCGCGACGGAGATGGATCGGTGCCCGATTTCGACCTTGCAGATGGGGTCTTTGCGGCTGCGGATGCAGTCGAAGAAATTCCCCATGTGATTCTCGGAGTTGTAGAGCCGAATGGCCCCGGCAGGCAGCGGCGTCTCGATGAATTCGGGTTGGGAGGCGCGGATTTCGCCGCGGCTGACGTAAATCCAGCCCTCGGAGCCAAGGAACTGGACACCGTTGGGGGTGGTCTTCCCTTCGCCGACGACCCCGCGTTCGTGGGGCGTGCTTTCGTCGAGGAGGGTCATGGTGACGCCATTGGCGTAGCGGCATTCCACGCGGTACTTGGAGGCCGCGTCATAGCCGCCCGGGATCATGGGGGCGAGGGACTTTCCGTCGAATTCGACCGGACCGGAGAGCTCGGAGCCGTTGCCCCACTGGGCGATGTCGTTGTGGTGCGCGCCCCAATCGGTCATCTGGCCGCCGGAGAACTGGTACCACCAGCGGAAGTTCCCGTGGTGATTGTTGGCGTTCATGGGGACGACGGGCGTTTGGCCGAGGTAATAGTCCCAGTTCATCTCGGGCGGCACGGGCAGCGCGGGGAAGGGGCCGCCGATTGGACCCGTGGGGAGGCCGACGATGATGTGCTGGAGTTTTCCGATGCGCCCGTTGCGGACCAGTTCGCAGGCGAGGCGGAAGCGGCGGTCGCTGCGCTGCTGGCTGCCGACCTGCAGCACGGTCTTGTGCTTGCGCACCTCCTTCACCAGGCGCTGGCCTTCCGCGATGGTGAGAGTCAGGGGTTTCTCGGTGTAGATGTCTTTCCCGGCGCGTGCCGCGGCGACGTTCACGAAGGTGTGCCAGTGGTCCGGAGTGCCATTGATGATGGCATGGATGTCGTCGCGCTCGAGCAGCTTCCGGAAGTCCTTATAGGCGTGCTCGGCCTTGAACTGCTTCTGCGCCGACTGCGCCTGGCGGTCGTCCACGTCGGCGACGGCGATCACCTGTCCGAAGCCCTTGGCCCAGTTCATGTCGCCGCGGCCCTGTCCGCCGCAGCCGATGAGTGCGATGCCGGGCTTGTCGTTGGCGGAGCGCGGCGGACGCGTGGCGGCAAACGAGTGGCATTCCTCGTGGAACCAGAGCGGAAGACCGGCGGAGGCGGCGGCGGCCTGGAGGAAACGACGGCGCGAGACATGGACATGGAAGGGGCGCATGGGGGGATGATCCCAAGGAGTGGCCAGAATTTGAATCGGAGATTTCGGATTTGAGCTGGGGGCGTCGAGTTTCTCACAGTGACCGGTATGGACCCATTTCTGACTCGTTGGATTCTTCCTTCGATGGCCGCGCTTCTGGCGGCGGGTTGTGCGTCGAGCCGGTCGGTGGAGACGCATTACGGGAGGGTGGACCCGAAGGCGTTGCGCAGCGCGATGACGTTTCACGCCTCCTTTGACCGGGGCACGGACGCGGATCACGCGGCGGGAGATCCATGGGTGTACGTGGCGCCGAAGATGGAAGCCTGGGCCGAGGCGAAGCCCGGGCTCACCGGCGAGGGCCCGGCCCGGCTCGTCACCGAGGGCGGTCGGTACGGTCAAGCCCTGCGTTTCGACAAGAAATCCGACGGCGTGGTGTTCTATCGCGCGGACCGCAACGTGCCCTGGCAACGCGAGAACTGGGGCGGCGCGGTGTCGTTCTGGCTGCGGACGGACTTCGCCGAGTTGGCGATGGGCTTTTGTGATCCGGTCCAGCTGACCCCGCGGGCGTGGAACGACGCGGCGTTCTTCGTCGAGTTCGAGAAGCGGAACCAGGGTGTCCCCTTCCGGTTGGGCGCGTATGCGGATCTGAAGGTGTGGAATCCGAACAATCGCGACTGGGGCTCGATTCCGGCGGCGGAGAAGCCGCTCTTGAGCGTGGAGGGGCCGCCCTTCAGCCGGGATCGTTGGACGCACGTGGTGTTCACCTGGGAACGGTTCAACACGGGTCAGGCCGACGGCGTGGCGGCCCTTTATCTGGACGGCGCGTTGATCGGGCGCATCCCGGCGCGGAACCAGTGGTTCACCTGGGACGCCGCCAAGTCCCGGCTGATGCTGGGGGTGGGGTACGTCGGTTGGATGGATGACGTGGCTGCGTTCAACCGTCCGCTCACGGTGGCGGAGATCCAGGTCATCCGCGGATTGCCGAACGGGATCCGGTCGCTGGGCGGACGATAATCGCCTGCTTGCGCCGTGTCCGGGCGCGGCGGGTTAGCGGGAGATGGCGTGCGTGCCGCGGGTGGCGCGGGTGGCGCGGGTGCGCAGGAACACGAGGGTGCCCAGTCCCACCGCCAGGACTGCGCTCACCGCCCAGGCGGCGGCGGTGGGGCTTCCGGGGCGCGCAAACTCGGCCGCGGCTCCGACCAGCGGCCCGCCAAAGATGCCGGCGCCGATGGCCGCTTCATGGATGCCGCCGTGGTCGCCCTTCGTGTCGCCGACGTCCATGGAGTAGAACAGGGAAGAGTAGTAGATCAGGCCCAGGCCGAGTCCGAAGAGGATCTGGGCCAGGGAGGCAAGGGCGAGGATCTGCGGACGCGGCAGGCTGGTGAACGTGGCGCTGAGGAAGATGAAGAGGAATCCCGCGATCATCGCGAGGAAGGCGCCGACCAGCCAACGGAAGCGATAGTGCCATCCGTTCCAGCGCCAGAGCGCGTAGAAGGTGGCGGTGCGCGCGAAGAGCCAGATTGAGCAGAAGACACCTGCGGCGCCGGCGCCGAGCCCGAGGCGTTCCGCCAGCGAAGGAATCAGCGGGACCGCGGCATTGATGGCCACATAGGCGCAGGGGTTCGCGATCCACGACATGATCAGGAACGTGCGTGGGGGGATGGGAGAGCGATGGCGTTCCTCCTCGGAACCGAGTGCGCCGTGAGGCGCGTGCGAGACGGCCGCGGCGAGCGGCGTGGAACGCTGGAGGCGCAGTGCGATGACCAGTTGCCCGGCGATCATCAGTCCTGGCACCAGCAGGACCAGGTTCCGTCCCCCGATGGCCTCGACGAGGGCCCCGCCCACGAAATACGCCAACGCGCCGGCGCCGGACCAGACCAGGTTGTAGATGCCCAGGTAGCGTTGAAGGCGATGGCCGGGTTCTCCTTCGCTGACGATGGCCTCGAGGTTCGGCCAGGTGAAACAGATGGAGATCGTGGCGAGCACCATGAGGGTCGCCTGGAGCACGATCTCGGTGGTGCGCGGGAGTCCGGCGAGGTGGATGACCCAGCCGGTCAGGAAACAAGCCGACATGCCCGCGAATCCGAGCATGATGGCCCTCAGATAACCGTGGCGCTGGCCGTAACGCCCGCCTTGCAGGGAGGCGAAGATGTAGACCGCGCCGTGGCCCACCGCCCACATGAGGTTCTCGCGACTGCCGAACCCCAGCTCACGGCTGAGGAACCAGTAGACGAAATAGAAATAGAACGTTGCCGAGACGGAGTTCAGTCCTTCGAGGAGGAAGGCTCCGGTTTTGATCCGTGGCGGATACATGGACTCAGGGAAGAAGAGCGGGCGCGCGGAGCTGCGGCGAAGGACGCGATCGCGAGAAGGGGTCGGCCGGAGGCGTGGGCATGATGGGAGGGAGCGGAAGGGGGCGGCTCAGGCCGGAGGCCGGACGGTGGAGGGCGATGCGTCGGAGACCTCGCGGATCGCCTGCCGGCAATACCACTTCACCGCATTGCTCATGGGCGGTTGGAGGGTGTCGAGCTCCTCGCTCGTGCACCAGCGGATGCCGAGGTGCTCCTCCTCCGCCAGCCCGAGCGCGCCGCCAATCGGGCGCGCGAAATAGATCATGCCGATATGCTCGTGCGTCTCGGTGATGCGATGGATGTCCAGGAACCGGGGGGCGATGAGCGCGCGCGTGCCCGGTTCGGTGGTCGGCGGCCGTTCGCCCAGCAGTTCCACGTCCAGACCACTTTCCTCCTTGGCCTCGCGCAAGGCTGCGATCTCCGGGTCTTCATCCAGCTCGATGTGCCCACCCAAGGGCAGCCAGCGACCGAGCTTGCGGTGGAGGATCACCAGGACCTGGTGGTCGCGGACCACCAAGATGGCGACGGTGAAATCGATCTTTTCGTGAAGATGCGCCATCGGCGGCCGGGAGTGTGGTGGGGGCGGTGGAGGGCGTCAAACACGCCCGTGGCGGTGATGGGCCAATCGCGTCATGCGTTGTTCAATTTCCGACAGGGCGCGGACTAAAAAACGACATGACGGCGGGGCGTCGCGGGACGTGGGCGGGACCGATCGGGGCGGATTCTTGGAGAACCATGCCGCCACGAGCGTGACGAATGGCCGCGCAGCGAAGAATGCGGTCACGCCTGCGGAAGCGGCATCGCCTCCTTCTCGCCGTCGCGCGCGGCGCGATCGTGTTGATGGAGGAGCGAGCGAAAGGCGCTGCGGCAGAGGTTGGCGAAGAGATCCTCAGGAAAGCTCACCGGATGCGAGGCCGCACGAAGAATACCCCAGCGTCGGGTGAGGCGACGGCGGCCCACGGCGAAACTGATCAGACGTCCGGACTCGAGGTCGGGGCCGGCGAGCCACCGCGGCACGAGCGCAACGCCGAGATCGAGGCGGGCCAGTTCGAGCGCGGTGCATTCGTCGGTGACTTCGATGCCCGATTCCAGCGTGACGTTCTCCTCGCGGAAATAGGACTGGATGAGTTGGTAAGTGGGTGTCGCGCGTTCCGGGACGATCAATTTGCGCCGCGCGAGATCGGCGCGATCCACCTGCCGGCGAACGGCCCAGGGGTGGAGCGGATGCGTGCAGAACAGCAGATCGTCCTCAGCCACGGGCGTGAACCGCAGGCGCGCGGTGGGATCCGGCTCCACTGCGAGGGCGAGGTCGATTGATTCGTCGGACAGTGCCGCAGCCGCTTCGTGGGACGAGGTGGAGCGGAGTGCGACCTGGCAGTGGGGGAAGCTCTCCCGGAACTCGCGCAGCACGGCGGGGAGCAGATGTCGGCAGGCGGGTGGTTCCGCCGCGATCCGCAGGGACCCGGTCTGCCAGGATGAGGCACTACGCACCCGCCCACGGGCGGAGCGCATGTGTTCGAGGATCTGCTCGGCTTCCAGCAGGAAATCCACCCCTTCCGGGGAGAGGGCAAGACGCCGCGACGTGCGATCGAACAGACGGCAGTCGAGGTCGCGTTCCAGGGCCTTCAGACAGTGACTGACCCCGGAAACCGTGATCCCCAGTTGCTCGGCCGCAACCCGCATGTTGAGCGTGCGCGCCACGGCGGCGAAGACCCGCAGCTGCTGACTATCGAGTGTGACGTTCATTCCTGACGAGTGGCCCATCCCTCCCTGCGCGCCGGTTGAGGTCCCGGCGCCGACTGAGCATGGCAGCGAACTTTCGAACCGGAAGCGTGGATGGTTGAAAAGAATTCAACGAACCGTTGAGTGGGAAGACGGTTTGCGGCCTGGGGCGACGTGAGGGCGTGGCACGTCTCGTGCATTGGCCGAGAAGGATGCGATTCGCCAGAGGCAAGGCCGAGGTGCGCGGGGAGAGGAATGCTCCGGAGATCCGAGTCGGGTTCCTGCCCTCCCTCCCCAGCGTGGCGCTCCTCATGGCGGAGAGTCTCGGTTACTTCGAGCGGATGGGACTGCCGGTGCGCTTGTCCTGCGAACTCGGGTCCGCGTCGTTGCGCGATCGACTCGTACATGGCGAGTTGGACGGCGCCGCGGCGGATGCCTCCCTCATCTTCACCACCTATCACGGTTGGTCAGGAACGGGACTCCGCTGTCCGCTCGTGACGGGATTGATGCTGGGCACGGGCGGCAGCGAGGTGGTGTTGAGTCGACGGCTGGTCTCGGGCGAAGCGACGGACGCAGCCCTCTCTGGGAGTTTCCGTGGCCGTTCGATGATGATCGCCATCGGCCAGGAGTATTCCGTGGGCCACCAAACCCTACTTCGTTGGCTCGCCGCGCGCGGACTTCGCCCCGGTCATGAGGTGCGAGTCCCGGTCCTGCCCTACCCGCAGATGCTGGAAGCGCTCGGTGCCGGGCATATCGACGGCTTCTGCGCACCGGCGCCCTGGTCGCAACAGGCCCGGATCGCTGGCGTGGGTCTGCGGGCGAGTGAGCATGAGCATGAGTGTGAGGCTGACGCTGAGGCTGAGGCTGAGGTTGCGAACGACACCCCCCTGGAGGCCGGCATGGCGTTGATGGTCACCCGTGACTTCGCCGAGGCCCGCCAGGATGACCATGTCCGTCTCCTGTCCGCCATCCTCCAGGCGAGCCGGTTCTGCGCCGAAGTGGCGAATCGCGATCGAGTGATTTCGACGATCCTGAACTCCGGCCATTTTGCCGGGATTTCGGTGTCCGCACTGGCGGAGGCGATGGACGTCCAAGGCGACGGCCTGTCGTTGGATGCGGCGCGCATGGGCTGCCCTGACCGGAAGCGGGCCGGAGGGGTGCGCCACCGGGTGTGTGCGATTCGCGGCGGCCCCGCCACGAAGGCGGGTGGGCGCGACCTGGCGACGCGGCAGTTTCGTAAGGACCTCTTCGAACGGGCCAAGGCGGGAGCGACGGTGCTGTGCGCGACGGTTCCGCGCGCGGGCATGGAGACGCCCCGGCATCCGCCAAGGCCATTCCCGTCCCTGGCTTGGATGACTCCGGCTGCCTTTGGCGTGGGATGCGCCAGCCCGCTTTGAGTCCCGTGGTTTCCATCCGAGAATCCCCCCTTTCCTCCAGCAACCCTTTCTCCACGCGGCGAACTCAACCACTCCGTTAGTCGTACCTGAACCCTGGTGTCTCATGAAACCTGCCCTGAAACATGTGTTGGCCCGGCTGGAGCTGGGATGGAACCGAACCCTCGATACACTGGCGGGGCTTGCCTTACCGCAAGCCCGTCCCGCCTATGTGCCTGTCTCCCCGGGGACTCCCCGTGCGCCGCGCCTGCGAGGTCGCGCGACGGGAGCGGGGAGCGCCCCGCGCTGGCCGGTGCCGGCCTTCACTTCCGTGGCGGCCCGTGTCCTGGGTGTGGCGGCCGCCCTGGCGAGCGTGGTCGCGGTGCCGGGTGTGACCGCGGCGGACTACCCGACAGCGAAGGTGAACACCACCGGTCTGGCGGTGACGGACGACACGGTCACGGTCGGCCAGTTGCACTCCGCGACGGGCACCATGGCCATCAGCGAAACCGGCTCGATCCAGGCCGAGCAGCTGGCCATCGAGCAGATCAACGCCATGGGCGGCGTGCTCGGTCGCAAGATCAAGATCATCGTCGAGGACGGCGCGAGTGACTGGCCGACGTTCGCCGAGAAGGCGAAGAAGCTCCTGGTCAATGACAAGGTCGCGTCGGTTTTCGGATGCTGGACCTCGGCCTCACGCAAGGCGGTGCTGCCGGTGTTCGAGAAGGAGAACGGGATGCTCTACTACCCGACCTTCTACGAAGGTCTCGAGCAGTCGAAAAACGTCATCTACACCGGTCAGGAGGCCACCCAGCAGATCATCGCGGGCCTCGACTGGATGGCCAAACAGAAGAAGGCGAAGACGTTTTACCTGATCGGCTCGGACTACATCTGGCCGCGCACGTCGAACAAGATCGCGCGCAAGCACATTGAAAACGTCCTCAAGGGCGAGGTGGTCGGCGAGGAATACTATGCCCTGGGCCACACCCAGTTCGGCTCGCTGATCAACAAGATCAAGCTGAAGAAGCCGGACGTCATCTACGCGATCGTGGTGGGCGGCAGCAACGTGTCCTTCTACAAGCAGTTGAAGGCCGCCGGCATCACGGGCGACAAGACCACGCTCCTCACCATCTCGGTCACGGAGGACGAGGCGCTCGGGATCGGTGGCGAGAACCTGGTCGGGTTCTACTCCGCGATGAAGTACTTCCAGAGCCTCGACAACGAGAACAACAAGAAGTTCGTCGCGGCGTTCAAGCAGAAGTACGGCGAGAAGTCGGTGATCGGCGACGTCACCCAGGCGGCTTACCTCGGGCCGTGGTTGTGGAAGCTCACGGTGGAAAAGGCCGGCAGCTTCGACATCGACAAGGTGGCCGCCGCCTCGAGCGGGGTGGAATTCAAGGAAGCCCCGGAAGGTTACGTCCGGATCCACGACGCCAACCATCATCTCTGGAGCAAGCTGCGGATCGGTCAGTGGGGTTCCGACGGCCAGGCCAAGGTGCTCTACGAATCCGAGCTCATCGAGCCGGACCCCTTCCCCAAGGGCTATCAGTAAGCTGCTGAGATTCCTCCGTACCGGCCGGTCTCTCGCGGTGCATGCGAGGGGCCGGCCGACGGGGAGGAACCGGGCCCGCCACCGCGCCGGGGCCGGGTTCCAAGCGAGGGGGGATGCCGATGCCCACCCGCTCGGGAAAGACGAAACCAATCCAGTCTGGTCGATCCGCAACGCCGATTCCTGCCTCCCATGCTAGCCGCCTACACCGCTTCCGAGCTCTGGTCGATCTTCGTGATGCAGAGTTTCTCCGGGTTGAGTCTGTTCAGCGTCCTGCTCCTGATGGCGCTGGGTCTGGCGATCATCTTCGGTCAGATGGGGGTGGTGAACCTCGCGCACGGCGAGTTCATGGCCCTGGGGGCGTACACCGTGTATCTCTGCTCGACGCTGGTCGCCACGCATGCGCCCGCGTTGCAGCCCTACTATTTCGTGGTGGCGATCGTCATCGCCTTCTTCGCAGCGGGTCTCCTCGGGTTGCTGGTGGAATGGTCTTTGATCCGTTTCCTCTACAAGCGACCCCTCGACACGCTCCTCGCGACCTGGGGACTCAGCCTGATTCTGCAGCAGTCGTTCCGGTCGACGTTTGGCGCGCGTGAAGTGACCCCCACGCTCCCTGACTGGCTGATGGGATCGTTCAAACCGACCGAGACCATCGACATCCCCATCAACGGTGTGTTCGTCATGGGACTCACCCTGGTGCTCACCTTTGGCGTTTGGGCCTTCATGTACCGGTCCCGGATGGGGCTGCACATGCGGGCGACGGTCCAGCACCGCGTGATGAGCGGGGCGGTGGGCATCA
>JADLFD010000106.1 GCA_020845805.1 Verrucomicrobiales bacterium
GGCCGGGGAGGTAGATCACGTCCGGATCATCCTCGTCCCCGATCTGCTGGAGGAGATCGAGACGAGCCATGGACGGCGTCAGGAGGGTGCCGTTGCGGTCGTAGAGGGCGCCGACGGTTCCTTCGCCTTCGCCGGCGAACTTGCGTTCGGCAGCCAACAGGATGTTGCCGTTCTTGGTGCTCACCGCGACGGCGACATCGTCGTAGGACTGGTCGGAGTCCGGATCATGGACCCAGGCTTTGACCAGCGGACTGCCGGCACCGGCGTCGGCGGAGTTTTTGACCAGGGCCAGGAGTGCGACATCGAATCCACCGGCGTTGTAGGCGCGCGCGTTGGCGACGACGACGTACTGTTTGGAGACCGGGTTGTATTTGACGTCGGTGCGGTTGAACGAGCCGGAGGGCACGCCGAGGATGCCGAACGGCTCGCCCACCGGGGCGAGTGTCACGGCGTCGTAGTAGCGACCCACCAGCGCGACGGCGGCAGGCTGTTGCGTGATCGGATCGGTGTAGCCGCCGACGTTGGTGGAATCGATGTAGGTGACGAGCACCTCGGTGGCATCGGCGCTGGCGGCGAGTCCGACTTCCTTGGCCACCACACCTTCGCCGGTGGAGACCACCACGGCGTCGCGACCACGGAAGCGTGGGCCGGCGGGCGGGGCGAGCGGATCTTTGAAATCGATCCAGGCCACGTAGAACGACGTGTCCACAAGCGTGGCTTCGGTCTCGGAGGTGGTGCGGCGCGCCTGGATGACGAACTTGCCGTCGCGATATTCGTAGGAGAGGACCGCGCGGGTGGCCAGGGGGACGGAGGTGCCGGATTCCGCGTCGGCCGCCTGGAGCAGGAGCGTGCCGTCGGTGCCGGTCTTGCCGGGGACGGTGAGTTCGTAGGTGCCCGCGGCGGTGCGCGCCACGGTGAACGTGCCGGAGGCTTTGCGCTTCGAACCGTCGGTGCCAACGATGTGACCGCCGACCAGTCGGGTGGCGGTGAACGGCACGTAGACGAACGAGAACTCCGACTGACCGGCGGCGGCCAGGGTTTCGGCTGTGGTCTCGGAGTCTTCGCGCACGGTGACGATCCAGCCGTGGCCATCCTCCTTGGGCTGAACACCGACGATATTGACGTCGCTGCCACCGTCGGAGGAGGCGGCGAAGATCATGCCGTCCTCGAGCGAGTGGACGCCGGGCAGCGCGAGTTCGGCGAGGCCGCCGTAGGTGCCGCTGTCCGCGGGGAACTGCGGCCATTTCACGATGCCGGCGGAGAGGCCAGCCGCGTGTGCGCCGGCGCCTGCCCAGGTGGCGGCGCCTTCCGCGGTCGGGCTCCCGACGTCGCCGCCGAGCCAGCCCTGGTCATAGGGGAACCAGGAGACGGAGAACCCGAAGTTGCCCTCGGGACTGGAGGCGTGGGTGCCGGCGCGGCCGGTGTTGAGGTCGAGGTTGCCCGTGCCGAAGGAACCGTCCCCCATGCTGTAGCCGGGTCCGGACGACGCCCACGAGAGCGCCACGGTGGGGAAGAAGGCGCCTTCGCCGTCGTTCCAGTCGATGGGGCCGTTCTGGCGTGCGGTGGGGAGGATCACCCCGAACTGAGGCTGGGGACGCCAGGCCTGACTGGCGGCGACGCCGGGCGTGCTGTCGCCGAACTCGATGAAGCCCTGGTTCAGGTTGCCCAGGGCGGCCGTGGGATCCCCGGGGCTGAGTCGCAGCGCGAGATCGCCGCGGTTGTAGCGATTGACGGACCAGGGGATGGGTCCCTGGCCATCGAGGCCGGTGACCTCGACACTGCTGTTGAAGGTCGTGCTGCCTTTCGAGATGACATTGACCCCGGAGACCGACGTGTTGGGGAACGGACCCGGGGCGCCGCCGCCTTCGGGGATCACCGGCGCAGGGCCGGCGGGGGCGGCGAGCAGCGGGATGGCGGTGGTGAGAAAGGCGGCCATCGAGGCGGGCCCGATGGGCAGCGTTGTGACGAGAGGTTTCCGAAGATGATATTTCATGCGGGTCACCAAGGGGTTGGGATGCTGTAGCATGTCTTGCACAAAAAGCCGAGTGAGGAAAGTGCCCGGGGAAAACGGCGGGACAAGTCCGGCCACGTGAAGATTCCGAAACGGGCGGTCGGGTCAGAGCGAGGTCCGGGTGCGGGCTGGATTTCCGCGGGCGCCAGGTTCAGGGTATCCGCATGAAATCCGGATTCCTTTCCGCCCTGGCGGGCGTGGTGCTCTCGGTCTCAGCGCTGGCGGTGGTGACGGAGACGGTGCCGTTGTTCGACGGCAAGACCTTCACCGGGTGGGAGGGGGACACGGCGAAGATCTGGCGCATCGAGAGCGGGTCGATCGTGGGGGGCTCGCTGAGCCAGACTGTGGCGCGCAACGAATTCCTGGCTACCACGCGGGGCTACACCAATTTCATCCTGCGCCTGAAAGTGAAGCTGACGGGGACGGAAGGCTTTGTGAATTCCGGGGTGCAGATCCGCAGCCAGCGCATCCCGAACCACCACGAGATGGTCGGTTACCAAGCGGACGTGGGCGAGGGTTGGTGGGGTTGCATCTACGACGAGTCGCGTCGCAACAAAGTGCTGGCCAAGGCGGACGAAGCGGTGGTGAAAAAAGCGGTGAAGGCGAACGAGTGGAACGACTACGAGATCGTGGCCGAGGGGAAGACGGTGATCCTGAAGTTGAACGGCGTGGAGACGGTGAACTACACGGAGACCGACGACACCATCCCGCAGCATGGATTGATTGCGGTACAGATCCATGGCGGGGGCAAGGGGTTGGTGGCCTTCAAGGACATCACCATCGAAGAATTGCCGTAAGTCCCCGTCACACCGGGAGCTCCGCCAAAGCCGCCGCCACGGCCTGGGACATGGTCAGGGGAGCGGGAGGGCGGAGCGCACGGCGGCTTCGATGGCGGCCGGGGGGCAGGGCTTGGCGAGGAAGACCGTGCCTTCCGGAAGGCCGTTGGAGGGGCGATCCTGTCCGAGGTGGTAGCCACTCGAGACGATCACGCGAAGGTCGGCGCGGCCCTGCATGAATTCGCGCGCGAGATCGGCGCCGCTCACTTCGCCGGGCAGCACGAGATCGGTGAGCAGCAGTCCGATCTCGGCCTGATGCGCGCCCCACATCTGTCGGGCTTCCGAAGGGCTGGCGGCTTCCAGGACGGAGTAGCCGAGGCGCCGAAGGAGCGTTCCCTCGGCTTTGCGCAGGGCGGCTTCGTCCTCGACGAGGAGGATGGTGTGCCTGGCGAACGGCCGCGGTGCAGCGGGGGTGCGAGGGTCGGCTTCGGGGCTTTCCTGCACGGGGAGGAAGACCTGGAACGTGCTGCCTGCGCCGGGTCGGGAGGCGACACTGATCCACCCACGGTGTTGGCGCACGATGCCATGCGCGGTGGCGAGTCCGAGACCGGTGCCGCGTCCCACCTCCTTGGTGGTGAAGAAGGGTTGGAAAAGGCGTTGGAGGATCGCGTCGTCCATGCCCACGCCGGTGTCCGACACTGTGAGGCAGGCGTGGGGACCCGGTTTGGCACCCGGGTGCAGGGCGGCGGTGGGGGGATCGATGAGTTCGAGGCGCAGGGCGATCGAGAGACGACCGCCGCGGGGCATGGCATCACGCGCGTTGAGGCAGAGGTTGACCAGCACCTGTTCTAGAAGGCGGCGGTCGGCGCGGGCGTAAACGGGGGCGGGGGCAGGGAGGAACTCGACGACGATGGCTTCGCCCACCAGCGGGTTGAGCATGCGCGTGGTGGCGGTGAGCAGTTCGTTGAGATCCAGCGTTGCGGGGTCGAGTGTGGCTTTCTGGCTGAAGGCGAGGAGCTGGCGCACGAGGTTGGCGGCGCGATGCGCGAGCGATCGGATTTCCGAGAGGGATTCCCGTTGTGCGGCGGCCATGGTGCCGTCGTCGATGAGCGTCTGATTGAGGAGAATGGCGGCGAGGATGTTATTGAACTCGTGCGCGATGCCGCCGGCGAGTTGGCCCACGCCTTCGAGACGTTGGACCTCGCGGAACCGCTCCTCCATGCGCCGGCGCTCGGTGAGATCCTGGGCGGTACCCACCACTCGGACGAGCGTCCCGTCGGCATGGTAGACTCCCCGGGCGACCACGGAGATCCAGCGCAACCGGCCGTCGGTGCGGGTGACCCGGACCTCGGTGTTGAACGTGGAGCGATCGGCCAGGGAGCGCTGGAGATCGCACCAGGCGGAGGGGGCATCCTCGCGGTGCACGAACTGACGGATGGATTCCAGGCGGGTGTCGAGCGGATCGACCCCCAGGATTTCGTGGCAGAGCGGCGACCAGGTGATTTCGCGGGTGGCGACTTCCCATTCCCAGACCCCCAGTCGTGCGGCGTGGAGCGCGAGGTGGAGACGTTCCTGGCTGCCACGGAGTTCGGCCTCGGTCCCCAGGCGTCGCAGGACGGAGCCGGCTTCCACCGCGAAGATGTGAAGTCCTTCGAGCAGCGTGGACTCGGGGAGATCCTTGCGGCTGAATCCGAGCAGGATCACGCCCCCCGACGCGTCGCCGGATTGCACCACCATGCAGCGGAGGTGTCGGAGTTCGGGATCCTTGGCGAACCAGGGCTTCAGGGAGGTCTCTCGCGTGACTTCCACCAGGGCTCCCCTCGCCTCGAGGGCGGTGCGCACGGTCACGGCGTCCAGGGGCAGGGGGTCGGGGGCGGCCAGGATCTCGGCTGGGACGCCGGCGTGCGCCTGCAGACGCAGCCGACCGCGGGCGTGGTCGAGGCTGAAGATCACGCCGGCGTCGGCATTTGCGAGGTCGATGGCTTCGGCCAGCACGGTGCGGTACGTCTCCGCCAGTCGCTCGCCGCGGTGGATGGCGGTGATGGCGTCGCGCAGCCGTTCACTGGCCATGGCAAAGCGCGCCAGGGATTTTTCCGTCTCCTTCCGTGTGGTGATGTCGAGGTGGGTGCCGCAGGCGCGGAGGGCACGTCCCTGTGCGTCCCGCAGGAACACCGCACCCTTGTCCAGGACCCAGATCCAGTGACCGGATTTGTGGCGCAGTCGGTGTTCGGACTGGTACGACGCCGTGCGGCCGGCCAGGTGATCGGCCAGGATGGCTTCGACGCGGCGTTTGTCCTCCGGGTGAATCGCGCTTTCCCAGAACCGCACATCGCCTGACACCTCGGCCAGTTCGTAGCCGAGCATGCGTGTGCAGCGTTCATTGAGGATGACCCGGCCCGAGGGGATGTCCCAATCCCAGGTGCCCAGATCGGCGCCGCGGATGGTCAATTCCAGGCGCTCCTCCGTTTCCTTGAGGCGGCGGTTGCGTTGGTCGATCAGGTCTTGGGTTTGGCGTGCTTTCGCCACCGCGCGGCGCGCGCTCAGGTACGCCAGGCCGGTCAGGACCATTCCTGCCGGGAGCAGGAAGAGCGGCCAGGTGGTGCGACGACCCGCGGCAAAGCCACGAGTGGACGCCACCGTGAGGTTCCAATCCCGGCCCGCGAAGGAAAAGCGCTGGGTATGCTCAAGCGCCGGGGAGGAGGAATGGGTGGCGGGATCGAAGGTGGAAGGAGAGCCGGGGATCGTGCAGACGAGGGTTGGGCCGGACCCTACTGGCGCGGCTTCGGCGAGGGTGAAGCACAGGTGATCACAGCCGGAGTTCGCCAACGCCCCCAGGAGGAGGTCGCGGCTCTGGTAGACCCCCAGGATGAAACCCTGGGGAACCGTTTTGGACGCGGCGGGCGCGCTCCCTTTGTTGGAGTGGCCGTGGACGGGGACGAGGGCCACGAAGTCCGCCTCCGGGCCGCCGGCATCCTCTTGGATATGGGTGCGGGCCACGCTGGGTTGCTGCTGTTGGCGCGCGGCGATCAAAGGCGACTGAAGGCTGGCCAACGCGGCGAGGTCGAGGCCGGCGTATGACGCCTCATGGCGTCCGGTCACCATGTGCAGCACGGGATACGAATCGTCTGTTCCCGAGGTGGTGCCGGGCGCGGGGCGTCGGAGGCGGAACTCGGGTTGGCCGTCCGCCCGCGCCGCGCGCTCGAACTCCGACTGGCCGTCGGGTGAGACACGCGGCGCCCAGGCGATGCCGATCACACCGGGAGCGGAAGCCATGGGTGCGGTGAACTCCGTGAACAACGCGCGCGAAGGGGTGGGATGAGATTCCACGAAGCGCTGGACCGTACCGAGGTCTCGCAACGTGGAGTCCAGGGCATCGCGGACCAGGTGAACGCCGAGTTCGGCGCGTCGCAGGAACGCGCCACGCAGATTGACTTCATCGGTGCCCCTGGCGACCAGGAATGCCGCCAGAGTCAGGACGACACCCGTGGCCAGAACGAAGCCGGGGGAAAACGTGTCCGGAGACCGCTGTGCCTCCGGAGATGCACTCGCATCCTCGGCTGTCGTCCGCCTCGATTGCCTACCCTCCATGGTGTGGCGCCCCTGCTGCCCGAACGGTGTGCCGCAATCGCCCCGTGACGTTGGCGAGTCCAGAAGCACAAAGTCACCGGGCTGGTGGCAAGATTAGGGCCAGAGTTCGGCGTAGCGCCAGAGCAATGCCGGGGACTGGCCAGGGCGCGTCGGAACGGGTGTAGTGGCGCCGCGTATGAAGTGGGTGTTGCTGTGGGGATGGCTCGGGTGGTGGGTACCGGCAGTCGCCGCCGGGACCGCGCGTGACGATTCATCCGATTGGGTCGCCTATCATGGCGACGCCGCGGGATCGCATTTCTCGCCTCTCCGCCAGATCCACCGGCGCAACGTCAGCCGGCTGAAGCCCGTCTGGGTGTTCCGCTGCGAGGACGCGCGCGACCGGCCCGCCACCACCATCGAGTGCAATCCCCTGATCCTCGAGGGCGTGGCGTATCTCACCACGCCCGGACTCAAGGTGATGGCCTTGGACGCCGGCACCGGACAGCCGCGGTGGACGTTCGATCCGTGGTCGGGACGCGGCGGCGCCGGCGTGAATCGCGGACTGGCGACCTGGGTGGGGGACGGACAACGCCGGTTGTTCTACGCCGCCGGGTCACGGTTGTACGCATTGTCGGCCACGGACGGCCAACCAGTGGCCGGGTTCGGACGCGGGGGATGGATCGATCTACGCGACGGTCTCGACCAGGACGCGTTCTACCTCTCCGTGAACGCACCCACGCCCGGCGTGGTGTGGCAGGACCTGCTCATCATGGGATCCTCGGTGCCGGACAGCCTGCCTCCGACCGCGCCCGGGCACGTGCGTGCCTTCGATGTTCGAACCGGGGCACGACGATGGATCTTCCATACGATTCCGCATCCCGGGGAACCCGGGTATGAAACCTGGTCCGCGGAGGCGTGGCGGCACAACGGCGGAGCCAACGCGTGGGGCGGGGTGACGCTCGACGCCGCGCGCGGCCTGGTTTTTTTGGGTACCGGCTCGGCCAATTACGATCATTACGGCGGTGACCGTCCCGGCCTCAATCTCTATGCCAACTGCGCGCTCGCACTCGACGCGCGCACCGGCGGACTGCGCTGGCATCGGCAGATCGTGCATCACGATCTCTGGGACTACGATCTCCCGTGCCCGCCGGTACCGCTCACGGTGCGGCGCGGAGGGCGACGCGTGCCGGCCGTGGCGCAGATCACCAAGACGGGGCACGTGTTTGTGTTCCATCGCGAAACGGGCGAGCCGCTGTTCCCCGTCGAGGAGCGGGCGGTGCCGGCCTCGGACATTCCCGGGGAACAAGCCTGGCCCACCCAGCCGTTCCCGGTGCGCCCGCCGCCGTTTGCGCGGCAGGGTTTTTCGGAGGCCGACGTGACCGACCTGAATCCGGCCGCGCGCGCCGCGGTGCTCGAGCGGTTGCGGGGGATGCGTTCCGAGGGTCTCTACACGCCGCCCTCGCGACGTCCGACGGTGGTCATGCCGCAGTTCAACGGGGGTGGGGAGTGGGGAGGGCCGGCGGTGGATCCCGAACGCGGCTGGCTCTACGTCAACGCCAGCAATGAACCGGAGTGGATCCAGATGGTTCCCGCGCGCCTGGCCGAGGGGGTCACGCGGCACGAGTTGGGCGGGCACCTGTTTCGGGTGGTCTGCGCCAGCTGCCATGGAGCGGGCCGTGCGGACCTGCCCGCCCTGCCCGCGTTGCAGTCGCTGCGCGATCTGCCGCAGCGCATGACGCGCGAGGCGGTGCTGGACTTGCTGGGAACCGGGCGCGGGCAGATGCCTTCGTTTGCCACCCTGTCCCGACTGGAGCGCGAGTCGCTGGTGGCCTTTCTCTTTGGCGACACGGGCGGCGAGGCCCTGCGCTCGGACCAGGTGGAGATGGGTTGGGCGAACCGCATTCCGTGGGTGGCGAACGGCCATCCCGAACTGCGCGATCCGGAAGGGTATCCGGCCAGCCGAAGGCCGTGGGGCACGCTTTCCGCCTACGATCTGAATCGCGGAGACCTCGCCTGGCAGGTGCCGCTGGGGACGTATCCGGAGCTCGAACGGCGCGGGCTGCCCCCGACCGGCACGTTCAACATCGGGGGCCCGTTGGTGACCGCTGGCGGTTTGGTGTTTCTGGGCGCGACCATGGACGAACGGTTTCGGGCGTTTGAGGCGCGGACCGGTCGTGTGTTGTGGGAGTACCAGCTGGACGCCGGCGCTTATGCGACTCCGGCGACCTTCGTCGTCAACGGGCGGCAGCACGTGCTGGTGGCGGCGGGGGGCGGCGGGAAGCCGGGAACGCGGGCCGGCAACGGCTGGTGGTGTTTCGCGCTGCCGTGATTCCCCTGGGAAACGCGCGCACGCCGGGCTGGGTTGAGGCGCCTACTCGGCCCAGTTGAAATAGCCGATGAACATCTCTTCCCAACTCTGCTCGCCGAACGTGACTGAGGCGGCGGGGTCGGGGTTGAAGGGGTTCTTCGAGGAGTTATCCCACGCGCCGGTCACCACGATGCGCGTGCCGGCCGGGACGCGCCGGGGTTCCGCGAGCCGGTAGAGCGTCTGCCAATCGAAGCGGTAGAAGGGCACGTTGAGCAGCGTCTCGCGGCGGTTGTCCGGGTACACCGCCTCGAAGCGAAACCATTTCCCACGGTAGTGCATGTGGGGGCTCATCTCGTAGATAGTGCCATCGCGCGGCATGACAAATGAGGCGGAGACGGCGTGGTCGTCCTGGCGCGGTGGGATGGTGAAGCGGGTGGAGTACGCGGCGGCGGTGCGCAGTTCGCGTTCCGGTGGGGCGGACGCGAGATACAGGCCGAGTTCGGACTGGTCGACCTCATCCTGTCCGGTGGCGGTGTAGTGCAGTTGGAAAACGAGATAGGCGTTCTTCTTGAGCAGCTTTCCCGTGCCGGCGGGGTAGTGGACCTGTTCCATGCCCGGCACATAGGCGGCGAAGTAGCCACCGAGCCCGCCCTGAATCTGGAGGATGTCCTCGAACGAACTGGCGCTGAAGGTGAGCACGTGATGCACGACGCGACGGTTGCCGGGCTTCAGGGCGGCGGCGCTGATCCACACATCATTGGTGAACGGACTGGGCACGATCAGGTAGCGGTAGTCCACCGTGCCCGCCGCGGGAATGGTCTGATGCTCCAGGCTCACGACGCGATCGGGGATGCCGAGCGGCCAATCGGGCGGCAGGCCGGGTACGGAATCGGCCAGCGGATCCGCCCCGTCCCCGCGCGGCGCGCCGCGGTCCACCCAGTCCACGATCATGGCGAGATGATCGCCCGGGATCATTTCGCTGTTGCTGTAATGCTGGGGCGCGGGATCGGCGTGCCACGGGGGCATGCGGCGCGAGAGCAACTCGTCCTTGATGCGCAGCGCGGCATCGCGCACGACGGCATGGTTGGTCATGGCCCAGGGACCGATGTTGCCGGGGCTGTGACACCGGACGCAGTGCTGTTGGAAGAGGGGGGCGATGTGATCGGTATAGGTGCGGTCCGAGTAGCTGGCCAGGTTCATGGCTTCGCCCACCGAGGCCGCGTAGCGCACGCTGACTCGTTCCCCGGCGAGATGCTGCGCCAGCGCATCGCCCAGCAGGGTGTGGTTCTGGGTGACGCCCGCCGTCGTCACGGCGTCGACGATGCGTCCACGATAGACGATGGACCAGGCTGCGGGGTTGATGACCAGCGCTTCCGGAGCGGTGCCCTGGCTCATCTGGCGGGTCACCGCGCCGCCCTCATCCTCCAGCACCGGAAGGTCGAGCCCGAGCGTTTTGGCCTGGGCGGACCAGCGGGCACGATCAGCGGCGGTTCCCACGCCCACCACCCAGAAACGCACCCCCGCGGCACTCCATCGATCCGCCAGCCCGTCCATGGTGGCCGCGACGTGGTTCAGGGAGGTGAGTTCGCGACCAGCGAAGACCAACACCACGGCGCGCGCGTCGCTCTGGTAGAACAACTCCCGCGCCGTGCCCGTCTGGTCGATGAGCCGGAAGTTGGGGACTTCCACCGGGATCGTCCCCTGGAGCAGGCGCAGCCGGTAGAAGTTCTGCGGTCGCGTCGAACAGGTCGGGTCGTAGACCAGCACCGGGGAGGAACCAGTGGCCACCGTGGCGACCGGCTTCCATACCGCGCCGCGATTGAGCAGTTCCTCCACCGCCTCCACCGAGTACTCCTGTCCGTCCTGTCCGGACAACGTGAGGCGCACGGCGTCGCCTTCCTTGCCGATGCCGAGTTCCTGGGCGTTGGCCAGGCCAGGGGCGAGGGCGGCGGCGCAGAGCGCGAGGCGCGCGAAGAGTCGGATGACGACGTGCACGCCATGGAAGGTGCAAAGGAAACGGAACCTCCGCAACGACACAGATACGGAACCGCGGCGAGGCGGCCGCGTTGCACAGCCCCTTGTCATTTTGCCAAAAAACGGGAAGTTGGCCGCGCATGTCCCACGGTTTGCCCCGGCTCCAAGCTTTGCTGACGGCCTTCATTCTGAGTCTCCCCCTCCCGGCCCCCGCCCAGACCGTGGGCCTGCTGCGTGAAGTCTGGGAGAACCTGGGCGGTGGGAATGCGGTCACTGATCTCACCTCGTCACCTGACTACCCGGACCGTCCGACCTCCTCGAACTACGTGACGGATCTCTTCGAGGCCCCCACCGATGTGCTCGAGGCGTACGGACAACGGATGCACGGCTACGTGGTTCCGCCTAGCACCGGGGCGTACACCTTCTGGATCGCCAGCGATGACGGGGGCGCTCTCTACCTGAGCACCGACGAGAACCCGGCCAACTCGCGATTGGTGGCGACGGTCAACGGGTGGACCGGCCCGCGGGAATGGGAACGGGAACCCAATCAGAAATCCGATGCCCTCTCCCTGGTGGCGGGACGACCCTACTACATCTCCGCCCTGATGAAGGAGGGCGGCGGCGGTGACAACCTGGCGGTGCGCTGGCGCATGCCGGACGGGACGGATCAGGCCCCCATGGTGGGCACGAACCTGCTCCCGTTCGGCGTTTCGTTTTCGCCGCCGCGGATTGCCCAACAACCGGCCGACACCACCGCGGTGGAGGGCAGCTACGCGCGATTCTCGGTGGGCCTGTCGACCATTGGTCCGGCCAGCTACCAGTGGCGACGCAATGGCGCCGTGGTGCCGAATCTCACCACGCCGCAGGTCGACTATGGCCCGGTCCGGCTCACGGACCAGGGAGCGCGATTCAGCGTGGTGGTGACCAACCGACTGGGATCGGTGACCAGCTCCGACGCGCGTCTGACGGTGACCCCCGACGTGACCCCTCCCACGTTGACCGCCGTCCTGAACATCGGCACCAGCATCTTGCGGGTCACGTTCAGCGAGCCGGTGGAAACCGTTTCGGCCACGGTCGCGGGCAACTACGTCCTCTCTCCGACGGTGACGGTGCGGAGTGCGGCGCCGGGGCCGGAGCCGAGGGTGGTCGACCTGACCCTGGATCCGCTCACCCTGGGCACGAGCTATACGCTGCGGGTCTCGCAAGTGCGCGACCAGGCCCAGACGCCGAATGCCATCGCGGCCGGCAGCGCTCTCACCTTCACCGCGGTCCAGTATGCCCCGGCGGTCATTGGCACGTCGGGCTTGGCGGGCTCGGTGCAGGATGCCGGAGCGGGCGCCACGGTCTCGGGCGGCGGCCAGATCGGAGGCGAGACGGATGCATTTCAATTCGCCTACCAACTCGTCACCGGCAATTTCGATCGACGCGTGCGCGTGGAGGCGTTCTCGCCGACGGATCCCTTCGCCCAGGCGGTGTTCATGGCGCGTGCCACACTCGAGGCGGACAGCCCGTTCGCGGCGGCGGTGGCCACCCCCGCCCAGGTCGGATCCTACTTCCTGAGCCGCATTTCGCGTGGGGCCGCGACCGCCCAGGCGGGCAGTTATCCGGCGAACTACCCGGACACCTGGCTGCGTCTTGCGCGCACGGGCACAACCTTCGTCGCGTACGCCAGCTTGGACGGCCAGGTGTGGTCCGAACTGGGCCGGGCCACCATGACCCTTCCGTCGACTTTGTTCGTGGGTTTTGGCGTGGCCGGACGTGACGCCGCGCGCGCGGCGACGGTGCAATTCCGCGACGCAGGGGAAGCCGCGACCGGGACGGTGGTCACCACCCGCCCGGTGCTGCGGGGTGAGACCCCCGGTCCCTCCAGCCGGCATACCCCACTGGCGATTTCCGAGATCATGTTTCATCCCCGCGAACGCGCGGACGGCCGCAACGGCGAGTTCGTGGAGATCTACAACGCCGATCTGATCGATCAGAACCTCACCGGGTATCGGTTGAGCGGATCCGTCGGGTATCGGTTCCCCGACGGGTATGTGCTGCCGGCGGGCGGGTATGCCGTGATTGCGCGTGTGCCCGCCGACCTTTCCGCTCTGACGGGCCTCACCTCCGTGCTGGGCCCCTTCGAAGGCACCAACGGACTGCCCAATGCCAACGGCGTGGTCCGGCTGCGAAACCCGCAGGACGCGGTGTTGCTGGAGGTGAGCTACGACAACCAGGCGCCGTGGCCGGTATCCGCGGATGGCGCGGGCCATTCCCTCGTGTTGTGGCAGCCGTCCTACGGGGAGTCGGATCCGCGCGCCTGGGCGCCGAGCGCCAGAATCGGGGGTTCTCCCGGCGGGCCCGACCCGATGGCGGTCACGGGGGAAACGCCGGTTCTCATCAACGAGGTCCTCGCGCACACTGATTTGCCTCAGGTCGATAGCATCGAGCTGTACAATCGCAGCAACCAGGCGGTGGATCTGGGGGGCTGGTTCCTCACGGATGAGCCGGCCACCAACCGGTTCCGGATTCCGGACGGCACGGTGATCACGCCGCGCGGATTCCTGGCCTTCACCGAGACCCAGCTCGGCTTTCGCCTCGATGCCGCGGGCGAGTCCATCTTTCTCGTGCACTCGAACCGCGCTCGCGTCGTGGACGCCGTCCGGTTCGGTCCCCAGGAGAATGGCGTGTCGACTGGACGCTATCCGGATGGCGCCCCGGAATGGCGGCGTCTTCGCAGCGTCACCCCCGCCGCGGAGAATGCGTCGTTCCGCGTCAGCGAGGTCGTGATCAACGAGATCCTGTTCTCGCCGGTTTCGGATGACGACGACGATGAGTTTGTCGAACTGCACAACCGCAGTGCGCAGCCGAAGGATCTCAGCGGCTGGAGTCTGAGTGATGGGGTGCAGTTTCGTTTCCCGCCGGGAACGGTGCTGCCGGCGGGCGGCTATTTCGTGGTAGCGCGCGATCGAGCGCGGCTGCTGACCAACAACCCCGCCCTGGCACCGACTACGGTGTACGGCAACTTCGAGGGCACCCTGGCGAACGGGGGCGAGCGCCTCGCGCTGGCCATGCCGGACTTCATCGTGGTGACCAACGCGTTCGGCCTTTCCGAGACCAATCGCATCGATATCGAGGTCGATGAAGTCACCTACGCCACGGGCGGCCAGTGGGGACGCTGGAGCGACGGCCTGGGCAGCAGTCTCGAGTTGATCGATCCCGAATCGGATCACCTGCGCCCGGGGAGTTGGGCGGATAGCGACGAGAGCGCCAAAGCGCCGTGGACCACCGTGGAGTTCACCGGGACGGTGGACAACGTCGCCGACGGCGTTTCCTCCGACCGAATCCACCTGTTGGCTCAAGGGCCGGGCGAATACCTGATCGACGACGTGGAAGTGCTCGGCGCCGATGGATCGGCGCGTCTCGTGAACGGCGGGTTCGAGTCCGGTCTCACAGGGTGGACGGCGCAGGGCAACCATCGCGGGACGCGCCTGGACGAGACCGGAGGCATCAACGGCTCGCGCGCGCTGCGGGTCGTGGCCGCCGGTCGCGGGGACACCGCGGTCAACCGCGTCCGCGCCAACCTCTCCCCCGTGCTCGCCGCCTCGCAGTCCGCGACCCTGCGTGCCAAGGTACGCTGGGTGACCGGTTGGCCGGAATTCCTGCTGCGCACCCGCGGCAGCGGCATCGAGGCCTACGGCCGACTGCAAACCCCCAAATCCACCGGCACCCCCGGGGCCCGAAACAGTCGGGCGCTGGACAATGCCGGACCGACCATCGCGGACGTGCGCCACTGGCCCGTGCTGCCCCGCGACCGTGAGCCCGTGGTCGTCTCGGCGCGCGTCACGGATCCGGATGGCGTGGCCTCGGTCACCTTGCGCTACCGACTCGATCCGGCGTCCACCGTGCAGAACCTCGCCCTGCGCGACGATGGCACGGGAGGCGATGCCGTGGCGGGCGACGGGGTGTATTCCGCGACCTTGAGCAACCGCACGGCCGGCACGCTGGTTGCCTTTCGCGTGGAGGCCGTCGACCAGGCGGCGGCGCCCGCCACCAGCCTGTTCCCCAAGGGCGCACCGCAGAAAGAAGCCCTGATCCGATGGGGTGAGGAGACCGTCTTCGGCAATCTCGGAGTGTACCGACTCTGGCAGCGAAAAGCCGACTACGACCGCCTGCGCAATCGCGAACCCCTGGCCAACGACAACCTGGATTGCACCTTCGTCTATGGCGACCAGCGGGTGGTCTATAACGCCGAGATGCGCGGCAAGGGCAGCCCCTGGCATGGGGGGAGCGTCGGGTCCGATTACATCGTCTCCATGCCCGACGACGATCGCGTCCTGGGCGCGCGGGACTTCGCCATCGTCACTCTCGGCAACCTGGGAAGTGATCCCAGCGCGCAGCGTGAGCAGGCGGCCTTCTGGATCGGGCGCGAACTCGGGGTGCCTTCGTTGCATAGGCGCCACGTGCGGTTTTACGAGAACGGGGGCTTCAAGGGCCTCTACGAAGACACCGAGGAACCCAACGGCCAGTTCGCCGACGCCTGGTTCCCGGAGGGCCAGGATGGCGACTTGTACAAGATCGAGGACTGGTTCGAGTTCGAGGATGCCGGGAACAACTTCATTGCGCAGCGCGATGCGACCCTCCAGCGCTTCACTTCGGGCGGCCAGCTGAAGCTCGCACGCTATCGCTGGGCCTGGCGCAAGCGCGCCGTCGCGGATTCCGCCAACGATTATCGCGAGTTCCTGGCCATGGTCTCGGCACTGAATGGCACTGGGTCCACTTATGTCGCGCAGGTTGAAAGCCTGGTCGATGTCGACGCCTGGATGCGCGTCTTCGCGTTGCAACACATCGTCGGGAACTGGGACGCCTACGGCTACAACCGCGGCAAGAACGGTTACCTCTATCTGCCGGTCGGCGGACGCTGGAAGATGATGCCCTGGGACATTGACTTCGTGCTGGGCTCGAACAGCGATCCCTCCAACGCGGACGTCTTCGGCAGCAACGACCCCACGGTGGTGAAGCTCTGGAACACGCCAGCGTTCCGTCGCGTCTACTGGCGCGCGTTCCAGGACGCCATCAACGGTCCTCTGCGTGACGAGAACATCGGACCTCTGTTGGACGCGCGCTACGCCGCGCTCGGGGCGAACGGCTTCACCTCCATCGAGGCCACCGAAGGCATCAAGCGCTATGCGCGGGAACGACGCCAGTATCTCGCCAACGGCCTGGCCGCTGTGGACGCCGCGGACCTGGCGATCACCAGCAATGGCGGCGCGAACTTCACGAGTTCGAGTAATCTTGTTTCCCTGACGGGCCGCGCACCGATCGCCGCCGCCGCCATCGCCGTCAATGGCGTCTCCTATCCGGTCACCTGGAGCGATCTCACCACCTGGGTGATCGCGGTGCCGCTCGGCACGGTCACCAACCGGCTCGAATTGGCCGCCCTCGATCGCCGTGGCCGGCCCATCGCCAACCTCACCGACACGGTGACGGTGCGTTATACGGGGGCGTTGCCGCAGCCGAAGGATCTCGTGGTCCTCAACGAGATCCAGTTTGATCCCCGCACGCCCGGTGCCGCGTTTGTCGAAGTGCACAACACCTCGGCGACCGCCTCGTTCGATCTGTCAGGATGGCAGCTCGAGGGCGTGTCGTTCACGTTTCCTCCGGGGTCCGTGCTGCGCCCGGCCGGATTCATGGTGGTGGCTGCGGACTTGGTCGCCTTCCGCAACACGTACGGCAGCACGGTCGTGCCGGTAGGGGTGTTCGGTGGGAACCTGCAGAACAATGGCGAACGGCTGCGCCTCGTGCAGCCCGGGGCCACCCCTTCCGAGGACCGCGTCATCGACGACCTGCGGTACGATTCCGAACTCCCCTGGCCCGTGGTCACACGCGGCCTCGGGCCCTCCCTCCAACTCGTCGACCCGCTCCAGGACAACCGGCGCCCCGCCAACTGGACGGCCGAGCCCGTGGACGCCCCCCTGCTTGCCACGCCCGGAAGCGCCAACTCACGCCGCGCCACGCTCGAACCTTTTCCGACGGTGTGGCTGAACGAGGTGTTGCCCGCCAACCTCGACGGTCTCCGTGACCGCGCCGGCGACCGCGATCCCTGGGTGGAACTTCATAACGCCAGCGACGCCGTGGTCGATCTCTCCGGGTTGTTCCTGTCCTCCTCTGTGTCGAACCTGACCGCCTGGGCCTTTCCGCCGGGATCGACCCTCGCGCCACGCCAGTTCCTGATCGTGTGGTGCGACGGGGAACCCACCGAATCGGCGAGCGGAGAATGGCACACCTCGTTCCGACTCAGCCCCGGCGAAGGGTCCGTCACGCTCTCGCGCAATCAGGCGGGAGCCGTGGTGGCGCTCGATCACCTGGCGTACCGCGATCTGCCCGGTGGCAAGGCCTGGGGCTCCGTGCCGGACGGACAGCCGCTCGATCGCGCGCTCTTCCACCTTCCCACTCCCGGCGCCGCGAACCGACTCGGCGCGCCGCCGCTGCTGGTCTTCATCAATGAATGGATGTCCAGCAATGCCGGCTTGGTCCTCGATCCTGCGGATGGGGATCCCGAGGACTGGTTCGAGCTCTACAATGCGGGCCCGACGCCCGCCGATCTTTCCGCCTTCACGCTGACGGACGTCCTGACCAACGCCACCAAGTTCGTGATCCCCAATGGCACGGTGATCCCGCCCGGCGGATTCCTCGTCGTCTGGGCCGATGAGGAAACGGGTCAAACCACTCCCGAGGCGTTGCATGTGAATTTCAAACTGTCCGGAGCCGGTGAAGCCCTGGGGCTTTTTGCGCCCGACGGCGCACCGGTCGATGGCTTGTCCTTCGGGGTGCAGGACCCGAGCGAATCGCAGGGAAGATTTCCAGACGGCGGCGATGAGCCGTTCGTCCTGATGCGCCTCCCCACACCAGGCCAGGCCAACGTGCTCGCCTCGGCCAATCAACCGCCCGTCCTCGCCGGCATCGGCGCGAAGAGCGTCGAGGAAGGAACTCGGTTGGCATTCAAGGCCACCGCCACCGACCCCGACGCAGGTCAGACGCTGCGTTTCAGTCTGCTGGCGGCTCCGGAGGGTGCCCAGATCGATGCGGTCACCGGGGACTTCTCCTGGACCCCCGCGGAAGCGGACGGTCCGTCCTCGGTCACGTTGACTGTGCGGGTCACCGACAACGGGACTCCCGCACGCTCGGACTCCGAGTCCGTCACCATCCAGGTGCACGAGGTCAATCAAGCGCCGGTGCTGGATCCCATCGCCGATCGCGCGGTCAATGAGGGCGAGGCGGTGGCCCTGAGCGCCGTGGCGCGTGATGCCGACCTTCCGCCGCAACCGATCGTTTACCGCCTCGAACCTGGCGCGCCCGAGGGCGCGACCCTCGATGCGGCCTCGGGCGAGTTCCGCTGGATACCCACCGAGTCGCAGGGACCGCAGGTGCACGTGATCGGAATTCGAGCCACGGACAGCGCCACTCCGGCCGCGAGTGTCACACGCACCTTCCGGGTCACGGTCAACGAGGTGAACAA
>JADLFD010000107.1 GCA_020845805.1 Verrucomicrobiales bacterium
ACGAAATGCGACGCCAGGGCGTCGAGCAACTCGGGATGCGTGGGCGGGTTCGTCTCGCGCATGTCATCCTCGGGATCCACCAGGCCGCGCCCGAAGAAATGCTTCCAGTACCGGTTCACCAGCGCGCGCGCAAAGAACCGGTTGTCCGGACGAGTCATCCACTCCGCGAGGAAAAATCGCGCATCATCATCCGCTGAGAGACCAGGGATGGCTTCGCCCAGTCCGGCCGGTTTCACGGGTTTGTCGGTCTTCTTGTTGGTGGCCTGAGCGAGCGCGCGCTTGGGCACCAGGGTCTCCTCGCCCGGCTGGCCGCCGGGTCGGTAGCTCACCTGCGAGAAGAACGCGCCAAAGCTCCAGTAGTCCGCCTGACTCCATTTCTCGTAGGGATGGTGATGGCACTGCGCGCATTGGAGACGTTGGCCGAGGAACAATTGCGAAATATCCTCCAACTGCTGCTGCATGGTGCGCACCTGGCGATACCAGACCACGGGCGGGTTCTCGGTCATGTCACCGGAGGCGGTGAGAATCTCCCGCACGAACTCGTCGTAGGGCCGGTTGCGTTGCAGGCTGTCGCGAATCCAGGCGTGAAACCCGTAGGTGCCGCGCGCATGACGCGGCTCGGTGCGCTTGTTCCGCAACAGCGCGCCCCACTTGTTGGCGAACGTGTCGGCGTACTCCGGCGAGGCGAGCAGCCGCTCGATCACCGCATCGCGCGCCTCACGCCGCGCCGGGGTCAGAACCACCTCCGCCGCAGCCGGCGCATCTTCCGCCGTCGCCGCGCGGCGCAGCGATTCGATCTCGTCCGCGCTCGGCAGCCGACTGGCCAGGTCGACGGTCACGCGGCGCAGAAACGACGCGTCGTCCGCCAGACCGCTGGGCGGCATGCCCACGGTGCGCCACTGCCGGAAAACCTGCTCATCCACGAAGCCGCGCGCCGGCGGCAACGACTCCACCGGCGCCCCCAGCGGCACGGTGCCCCGAAAGGTCGCCACCTTGCCCTGGTACCGCACCATCACGGCGAATTCGCCGGTCTCGTCGTACACCCGCACACGACCGCGTTCGTCGGGCTGGGCGATGTTCTTCTCGTTCGACTCGTACAACGCGCTGCGGGTGACGTCCTCCGTACGACCGTCGGAATAGTGCGCCGTCACCACCAACTGCTGCTCGCGCTGGCGCGGCAGCGCACGGCGCGAAGGATAAACCTCGATGCGCGTGACCGCAGGATCGGTCTCGCGCCCGCGGGGCATGCCCTGCTGAATCCAGCGCACGAGCAACTGGTAATCCTCCGAGCCGGGCTCGAGTCGTCGGCCACCCCCGTGCGGCAGTTCCGCCGTGCCCTTGGTCAAGAGCAGGCTGCGCTCGGGCGCGGCCGGGAAGAGCCGGCGTCCCCGCGCTTCGCTCACCAGGTGCTCGTAGTCTTCGGTCGGCTCAAAGCCCAGCAGGGAAAGCCGAAAGCCGTTCTGTCCCGCCGCCTTGCCGTGGCACCCACCCCCGTTGCAGCCGTTCTTGGTGAATACCGGCACCACCTGGTTCGCAAAATGCACCGGGGTCGCGATCTGCGACCGTTCGACCCGCACCTCCAGCTTCGCCACCAACCCGTCCTCCGCCAGGGCGGTCACGGTGGCCGTGCCGTCGGAGACCGGACGCAACTGCCCTCCCGCCTCGACGCGCACCACCCCCTCGGGCGCTGTGGTCCATCGCACGTCGCGCGTGAGGTCGGTCTCCACCATGCCCGAGCCGCGGCGCGTGACCAGGACCTGCTGCCGCGCGTCCTGTCCCGCCAACACCAGCGCGCCAGCCCCATCGCGAAACTCCAGGGTGATCAGGTCGGCTCGCACCTCGCGCCCCGCGGTCGCACCCACGCCCACCAGCAAGGCCGCCCAAAGCAGGGCCATGCGCCGCATGACGGTCGTCTGATTCATCCCACCAACTCCTTGATCGGTTGGGCGCCGTCCGGCACGAGAAACTGCGGGCGCCCGGTGAAATCCGGCAGCGTCACCTTGTTCACGTCGATGCCCAGATTGTGGTACAGCGTGGCGAAGACCTCGCCGAAACCCACCGGACGCTCGGAGGGTTCGCCCCCCAGACGGTCCGTGGCGCCAATGACCTGGCCATGCTTCATCGCGCCGCCCGCCAGCAACGCGCACGACACGCGCGGCCAATGATCGCGGCCGCCATCCTTGTTGATGGTCGGAGACCGCCCGAACTCGCCCCAGACAATGACCGACACGTCCTTGTCCAAGCCGCGCTGGTGGAGATCCTCGATCAGCGCGCTGACGGACTGGTCGAGCAGGGGCAGGTCGTTGCGCGCATTGCCGAAATTGTTGCCGTGGTAGTCCCAGAATCCATACGCGACGGTCACGAACCGCGCGCCGGCTTCCACTAACCGTCGCGCGACCAGGAACTGCTCGTTCAACATGGGCGCAGCATCGCCATGCACCTTGGCGTCGCCCTTGCCATAGCGCTCCAGCAGGCGCGGATCCTCGTCATGGGTATCCAAGGCCTGGAGCAGCCGGCTCGACGTCAGCATGCCGAACGCCTGCTCGTTGAAGGCATCCAACCCCGACATCAGCCCCGAGCCATCCACGTCCCGGCGGTACCGGTCGAAGGCCGAGAGCAGCGCACGCCGATCCGCCAATCGGTCCGTCGTGATGCCGTTCAGCACCATGTCCCCCTTGCTGTCCGCACCGGGTTTGAAAGGTTCACACGCCACCCCCACGAAACCGGCGTTGGCCGCATTGTACGGACGATGCTGCATGCGCGGCTCCAGCCCGATGAAGGCCGGCACGGCGGGATCCGCCGGACCCAGCAGACGTGAAACGCAGGCCCCCATGGTCGGCCATCCGCCCGGCGGTGCGTTCT
>JADLFD010000108.1 GCA_020845805.1 Verrucomicrobiales bacterium
CCGCTGCGTCGACTCGGCCTCATCGACCAGCTGGAACGTTCGGCGTTCGTCCGAAAATTCAGCGTCCAGTTCGTCCAACCCGACGGCCGCGCCAGCCAACCGTTCTACTTCTTCACGCGCTACGGCTCCGAGGTGGCCCAGACCTGGCAGGTCCTGCGCTCGGAGTTCGACCAGATGCTGGTCGATCACGCGCGGAAACGCGGCGCCCGCATCGTCGAAGAGGTCGAGGTGACCGCCCTGCTCCAGGAGGGGGACCGCATCACGGGAGTGAAGGCGCGGGACCGGTCAGGCGCGGAGACCGAAATCCGCGCCAAGCTGACGCTCGACTGCTCGGGCCGGGAGTCGTTCGGCGCCGTCCGACTCGGGTGGCGGATGAAAGACCCACGCCTGAACAAGGTCGCGGTCTGGACCTACTACGAAGGCGCCGCCCGCGATGAGGGGCTGGATGCGGGAGCCACCACCGTGGCGTTCGTACCGGAAAAGGGGTGGTTCTGGTACATCCCGCAGCACGACCACCGGGTCAGCGTCGGGGTCGTGGCCGAAGGCAAATACCTCGCCCGCGGGGGCCTCAAGGACCCACGCCAGATCTTCGAACGCGAGATCGGTGAGAATCGCTGGATCGCCGATCACCTCGCCCCCGGACGCCAGGTCGGCGCCCACTACCTCACCAGCGAGTACTCCTTCCATTCGCGGCACTGCGGTTCCGACGGCCTGCTGCTGGTCGGCGATGCCTTCTGCTTCCTCGATCCGGTCTTCTCCTCCGGCCTCATGCTTGCGCTCAAGAGCGGCGTCGCCGCCGGCGACGCCGTCCACGCCGCCCTGCGCGATGGCGATACCTCGTCCACGCGCTTCACCGACTACGCGCGCACTCTGCGGGAGGGCATCGAGAACATGCGCAAGCTCGTCTACGCCTTCTACGAGCCCAACTTCTCGTTCAAGCAGGTCATCGATCGCCACCCCGACCTCGCCGCCGAGATCACGGATTGCCTCAGCGGCGATGTGAACAAGGATTTCACCCGGCTCTGGAACGGGATCCGTGAGTTCGTCGAGGTTCCGGAAAACTTACCGGTAGGAGACCCGCGGCTCAGTGCGGCACGACGCCCCGCCGTCGCGTCCCCCGCGTTGGCCTCGAACGCCGTGGGAACCGGTTTTGAGGCTTGAACTGGAGGGTTGTCACCGACGACCTTGGAGGCCGGCTTTCGTAATCACTATGGCTGACATCGCAAATCGCTACGGCGAAAACATCGGCGGCAAGTACTACGTCGACAACCAGTGCATCGACTGCGACCTGTGCCGCGAAACCGCGCCCAACAACTTCAAGCGCAACGACGACGGCGGCTACTCCTTCGTCTACAAGCAGCCCGAGAGCGGCGAAGAGGAAGCCCAGTGCAAGGAAGCCAAGGAAGGCTGCCCCGTCGAAGCCATCGGCGACGACGGCTCGTAGTCCACTTGCCCCACGATCTCGAGCCTGAGTCCACGGACGGCTCGCTCCCCGGAGCAGCCCTCGACGGTCCCACCGGCCAGGCACCGGCGATTCTCACCAGCGGCGCGGACCCAATCCGCGCCGCTTTGGCTTGAGCCCCGCTCAGAGCAGAGCGCGCCGCAACAGGTCGAGCCCCTGCTGCGCCGTCACCCATTTAAAGGTCTCGCGGTCGTACGCGTTGACCTTGGTGACCACCGTGGTCTCTCCCCCTCGCACCGCCAGCGCCAGATGCACGGTGCCTACCGGCTTCTCCGGCGTGCCCCCGCCCGGCCCCGCAATGCCCGTGACCGCCAGCGCGTGAGATACATCCGCCCGCACCCGCGCCCTTTCCGCCATCGCCCGTGCGCACGCCACGCTCACCGCTCCGTGCTCCGCCAGAAGGGACTCGGGGACTCCCAACTCGCGGATCTTCGCCTGGTTTGAGTAGGTCACCCAACCAGCTTGGAACACTTCCGAAGCGCCCGGGACGTTGGTGAGGCGGTGCGCGATAAATCCCCCGGTGCACGACTCAGCGCACGCCAGCGTCGCGCCCCGCGCCACCGCGCGCTGCACCACCATGGCCTCCAGCGTGTCGTCGCCCGCCCCATAGATCGAGGCTCCCAGCAGCCGGCGCACCATCGACTCCGCATCCTGCACGAGCGCCGCTCCCGCCGATCCTCTCCCCACCAACCGTACGTCCACCTCGCCGTTGCGGGCGCAATAGCCAACCTCCAGTCCTCTCGCCTCCAAGGCCGGAAGCTCAGGAGATAGGGTCTCCTCCACCCAGGATTCCCCCACTCCCAGGGTACGAACGGTCACGCAATGAAAGGCTTCCACCGGCGGCAATACCTCGCGAATGACGGGCATCGCCTCGACATCGAACATCGGACGCAGTTCCCGGGGCGGCCCCGGCAGCATGACCAGCAAGGAACGATGCGCCGCAAACCGTCCCGCGGGCACTTCGATCGCCAAGCCGGGCGCGGTCCCCTGCGCGTTGGGAAGCACCCGCGCCCCCTCCGGCACCATGGCTTGCACCAAAACCCGCGCGGGCATCTTGCGCCCGCGTGCCGCGAAGAATCGCTCGATGTTCTCCCGCGACGCCGCGTGCTCGACCAGTCGTGTCCCCAGCATGCCCGCGATCAGCTCCCGCGTGATGTCGTCCGAAGTCGGCCCCAAACCACCCGTGACCACCACCAGGGCCGCCCGTTCCAGCGCCTCGGCAGCAGCCCGACGAATCGCTTCGCCCGTGTCCGCGATCGCCACCTGCCGCGTCACCGGCATCCCCGCATCCGCCAAACGCCGGCACAACCACTGCTGATGTGTGTTCAGCACCCGGCCGAGCATGAGCTCCGACCCCGTGTTCACCAGTTCGACATTCAACACGGCCGCAAACTAGGTGCGGTTGCGGCGCATCGCAACGGATGTCCGCACACGCGCGAGCGTCTCCTTTGCCGGCGTGCCCACCACCCGGTAGGTCAGAAAGAGTTCGTCCCCGACCCGCCGGCTCCGCCACAAGGCAAGCCGCGCTGCCCGCGCCAGCACGCTCACGCCCTCCCCGTCCGCCAGAGTTGGCGCCAACCGCCCGCCCACCACCGTGGGACACACCGTCACGTGCAACTCGTCCACCAACCCGGCCCGGAACATGGCGTCATTCACCATCGCCCCACCTTCGCAGACCAGGCGCCTCACCCCGCGTTCCAGCGCCAGCCATCGCAGCAGCGCCACTAGATCCACCTGCCGCGCCCCAAAACAACGCACCTCGTCGGCGACGGCTTCCAACCGCCGCACACGGCTCCGCGGCGCCGACTCCGAGACCACCACCAGCAACGGCCCTCCCTCGGATTGGAAAAGGTCTGCTCGCGGAGAGATGCCCGCCCGACCACTCAGAATCACGCGCATCGGCTCCTCCGCCAGACCACGCCGGCGCCGTGCCGCCCGATATCTCGCCCCCCCCGAGTTCAGGGTGATCCCGCTACCGCCCGCCGTCCTCGCCCCGCACAACACCGCGTCCACGCCGCCCCGAAGCCGAAGCAGGTTCTCCTGGTCCCGCTCGGTCCCCAGCGTGTCCACGCTCCGATTGGCGGTGGCAATCTTGCCGTCGGCACTCATCGCCATATTCACCAGGACAAAAGGACGTGACGGTTTCGTGGCCATGCCGGAAGGCAGCATCTCCCGTTGAAATCAGTGGATCAACATCGCGTCACCGTAGGAAAAGAATCGAAACCCCGCCTCCACCGCGCGCCGATAAGCTGCCAGCATCGGTTCCCTCCCCGACTCCGAACCCGGAGCGGCAAACGCACACACCAACATGAGCAGGGTGGATCGTGGCAGATGAAAGTTGGTCAACAGCACGTCCACCACCCGGAACGTCGCCGGTGGATGCAGAAACAGGTTGGTGCTCCCCGATCCGGCACGCACTTCACCACCTCCGGACCTCGCCGCGCTCTCCAGCACGCGCAAGGAAGTGGTGCCCACCGCCACCACACGGCGCCCCTCCCCCTTGGCGCGGACGACTGCGTCCGCCGTGGCCGACGGGACCACGTACTCCTCGGAGTGCATGACATGGTCCGACACGTCCTCCGCCTTCACCGGCGCAAAGGTACCCAGGCCCACGTGCAGCGTCACCGAGGCCACCTCCACTCCCTTCCCTCTCAGGGCCGCCAGAATCTCAGGCGAGAGATGCAGGCCCGCAGTGGGCGCCGCAATGCTGCCTGGAACGCGGGCGTATACCGTCTGATAACGTTCACGGTCCTCTGAATCAGGGGTTTCCCGTGCGATATAGGGAGGCAAAGGCAGTTCGCCATGCTTTTCCGCGAACTCCAACACCCCCACCCCGTCATCGAAGGCTAACAGGCACCGGCCATCGTCCGCCTTCTCCCCCACCACGGCGCGTAATTCGGAGCCATCCTGACCTGGGAAGCGCAATCTCGTCCCAGCCCGGACCCGCTTTCCGGGCTTGAGCAGGACCCACCAGGCTCCCCTTTCCTGCTGCCGGAGGAGCAGGATTTCCACCCGGCCCCCGCCTTCCACCTTGCAGCCGTGCAGGCGTGCCGGAATGACCCGCGAGTCGTTCAGCACCAACAGATCCCCGGCGCGGAGGCAGTTGGGGAACTCAACAAACCGCGACAAAACGACCGTGGAAGCACGGCGATCGAAGACCATCATCCTGGAACCAGACCGTTCCGCTTGAGGATGTTGCGCGATCTGAGCCGGGGGCAGGACATAGTCGAACAACTCCGTTCGCACGGCGCATCTGTAGCGTTCCCGTCAGCGTTTGCGAAGCCCGGAATTGGGTTTTGGGATTGCCGCGAATACCGGTTCCGTCTAGTTATTCACAGGTTACTGACAGCGGAACGCCATGCCGTGGACAACTTGTCCCAGGTGCATGGCGTTTTCTCAGTTGAATTGGTGGGGCAAAGTGTAGCAAAGTGTAGCTGTGTGGGGGGGATGGGAGCCTTAAGCCCACCTTCCGGGTTACATGGCGCCAACCGAAACCAGCATTGGAGAGGGGTCCCTGTTCGTTTCTTGCTTCGACAACAAGGTCGACGAGAAGCGCCGGATCCAGGTGCCTAGCACATGGCGCCGTGGCCAGAGCGGGGTTCGCTACCTCCTCCTCCCCGCCCCGAAACGCGCCTGGCGCCCCGCCTGCGTGGTGGCCATGCCCCCGCAGCGCTTCACAGCCCTGGTCCAGGAACTCCGGCAAATGCGCTTTTCCGATGATCGCGCCGATTCCCTTCGGCGGCTGTTGGCCACGCGCGCAAGCGAAGTGGAGACCGACAGCGCCGGCCGCATCTGTCTTCCCGAGGATATGGCCAAATCCGTCGACATCCGGGACCGCGTGGTCCTGGCCGGCATGATCGACTGGTTCGAACTCTGGAACCCTGAGCGATTCCAACAAATGCAAGCCGGCGACGACGAACGATCCAACGAGGCCTTCTCCCTCATCTAACCCGCTGCTCCCATGAGCCTGCGCAGCCTGCTTCCCATCGGGCGCTCGTTCTCCCCCCACGACCACCGCCTCGGCCGGTATCGCCCCGCCGATCCCGGCACCCTGCCGGATTTCTCCGACGTGCCCGCGCGATCCGGGCGGGAGGGTGGACTCGAACCCTCCTCCGCCAATCCCGAGCCAACCCCGGATGCGGCGGGCACCCCCACCTCCACCGCGAACGCTCCGCTCCGCTCCGCCACCGAACCCCGACCAACGTTCGCCCGGACAGCCGCACTGACCTCGTCGAGGTCCCAACCCGCCCGCCGCCTGCCGCCCTCCGGCCGCCGCCTGCCCCTCTGGTTGGAGAACCTGCTCATGACGCTTTTCGGACCCGGCAACCGTCGACGGCTTTCCGACTCGGTCCAGACCGAGATGGACTTCCGTGCGGTGCGCGTGGCACGCAACGATCTCACCGCCTCCGATGTCGAGGTCGTCCCGATCCGGACCCCGCCGGCGGAGACTTCGTTGAGCCCGGACTGCCGGAAGCGAGTGTTGCGCCTATGGTTCGACCAGGGATCCCAGCGCCTCCGGCGTTGGGGATCCTCGATCTTCTGAACCCCCGTGAAGCGCCCAGGTGAACTCCTTCATCCACAACCCGGTCCTGATGACCGAGGTGCTGGCGGCGATCCAGCCGCGGGACGGATGCCGATATCTGGACGGCACGATCGGTGGGGCTGGGCATTCCGAGGCCATCTTGCAGCGGAGTGGTCCGTCGGGCTCACTGCTGGGAATCGATCGCGATGGAGCCGCACTCGAGGCGGCGGCCCGTCGTCTCACACCGTTTGGAGGCCGCTTTGAGCTGCACCACGGCACCTTCGATCGGATGGGCGAATGGACGCCCGACGCCTCGTGCGACGGCATCCTCCTCGATCTCGGCACCAGCTCCCCGCAGCTCGATCACGCCGATCGCGGATTCAGTTTCCAAGCGGACGGTCCGCTCGACATGCGCATGGACATCACCCAGGCCATGACCGCCGCCGATCTCGTCAACACCGCCGATCCGGCCGACCTCGAA
>JADLFD010000109.1 GCA_020845805.1 Verrucomicrobiales bacterium
CGTAGTGCTTGCGGATTTCGTCGCAGACCTCGGCGAGACGACCGGAGGCTTCGCCGGCGCGGACCAGGTTGAGGACCACGATGGGGAACGTGCGCGGGTGGGCGGCCATGGCCTCGCTGAGGGGCGTACCGGCTTTGACGCGCTCGAGGAGGTCGGTGTGCACCGCTCGGAAGCCGGGATGCCCCCGTTGGTCGACGGCGAAGGCGAGGGCGTTGTAGGCGGTGACCCCGGCTTTGAGTTGGAGGCTGACGGAGAGGAAGAATTGGATAAGGACCCGGCGCGGGACGCGGCGATTCGCGGGGCGTCGGCGGGAAGCGGCTTTGGCGGTGCCGGTTTCGGTGACGGAAGCGAGCCACTGTCCGCGACCGCGGAGCGCGCCGCTGAGGGCCTGTTCGCTGGCGGCTTCGAGTTGACCGCGGACCGTGCGGCCGGCGTCGTCGAGGGCGGTAAAGCGGTAGAGGGGCATGGGGGCCTTCAGCTGCCGGTGGCGCGGAGGACTTCCTCGACCGTGGTGAGGCCGGCGGCGGCTTTGGCGATGCCGTCGTCGAGCATGGTTTGGAATCCCTGAGCGTGCGCGAGGGTGTTCATTTCGTGGGCGTCGGCGTTGGCGGCGATGGCCTTCTGCAGGGTGGCCTCGACGGTGACGAGTTCATGGACGCCGAGACGGCCGCGGAATCCGGTGCCGCGGCAATGGGGGCAGCCCACGGGTTGATGAAAGGCGGGAGTGCCGGCGGGGGTATGTTTCCCGAGGGATTCCAGCAGGCGCCTGGGGGGCTGGGAGGGTTGACGGCACTGGGGGCAGAGCCGTCGCACGAGGCGCTGGCCGAGGATGCCGGCGAGGGTGGGGGCGAGGAGGTAGGGGGCGACTCCGAGATCGACCAGGCGGGGGAGGGCGGCGAGGGCGTCGTTGGTATGCAGGGAGGAGAAGACCAGATGTCCGGTGAGCGCGGCGCGGGTGACGAGCTGAGCGGTTTCGGTGTCGCGCGTTTCGCCGACGAGGATGACGTCGGGATCCTGCCGTAGGAGAGTGCGCAACCCATCGGCGAAAGTGAGGCCGATGGTTTCGTTGATTTGGGTTTGGCGCACGCCCGGGAGCTGGAATTCGACGGGGTCCTCGAGCGTAAAGATGGAGGTTTCGGAGCCGTCGATGAGGCCGAGGGCCGCGTAGAGCGTGGTGGTTTTGCCGCTGCCGGTGGGGCCAGTGACGAAGATGACGCCGTGGGGGCGTTCGACGAGGGCGCGGAAATTCCTCTCGAGCGCGGGGGCGAAGCCGAGGGCGGCGATATCCTGCGTGGACATGCCGCGGTCGAGGATGCGGAGGACGAGGCTTTCGCCGAACGACGTGGGCAGCGACGAGAAGCGCAGTCCGACGTCGCGACCGGAGATCGTGACTTTGCCGCGTCCGTCCTGGGTGCGGCGGTTCTCGGCGATATCCATGCCGCCGAGAATCTTGAAGCGGGCGATGAGGGCGGGTTGGATTTGTTTGGGGAGGAGGAAGCCCGGGTCGAGGACCCCGTCGCGGCGGAGCCGGACGCGCAGGACTTTTTCCTCCGGGTGCACGTGGATGTCGCTGGCGCCGAGGTTGACGGCCTCCTGGATGATCCGGTCGACGAGCCGGATGGTGGGGGCATCCTTCTCGGTGGTGTTGGCGAGTTGATCGCGATCGAGCTGGAGCAGTTCGTCGACGATCTGGTCGACGGACTGGCGCGACTGGTAGAGGCGATCGATGGCCGAGAGCAGTTCGTGGGCGGAGGCGGCGGCCAGGTTGACGCGGAGACCGGTGACCTGCTCGAGGAGGTCGAACGCGGTGACGTTGAGGGGGTCGGCGATGGCGACCTGGAGGGTGTTGCCTTCGCGGGAGAGGGGGAGGGCCAGGAACCGTCGGGCGAGATCCTGGGGGACAAGGTCCAGGATTTCGGGGGGGACGACCAGGCGCGAGACATGGACAGCATCGGACTGGGTCTTTTCCGCGAGGAAACGGGAAAGGACCTCACGGGAGACAAAGCCGAGATCGACAAGGGCTTCGCCGAGCAGTTTGCCGCCACGCTTTTGCTCGCGGAGGGCGAGGTCGAGCTGGGCGGGCTGCAGATAGCCTTCATCGAGCAGCCAGTCGCCGAGGCGCGGAGTGGGCGTCGCTGAGAGCATGGTGGGCCGCCGGTACCGGTGGGCGAATCGAGACCGCGGCGCACCCCCTGACTAGAGCACGAGGGGTACGCCGCGACCTGGCTGGGGCGAGGGCCCCAGGAAACGTCCGCCGGGCGGGTGAACAACACCTGCGACCGACTCAGTAATGCGCGACGTACACGTAGACTGTGACCAGGTTATCGGCGTCCGGCGCGCTGTAGATGCAGCGACCGACGATATCGGCTCCGGAGGTGCTGTTCGAATCACCGTCGATCTGCTTGTTGAGCGCCACGGCGTCGGCGACGGGGACATGGGGAATGAACACGGCCGCGACCGTCTGGCCCGAGGTGAAGTCGGCGGTGGCCGTGTCGCGGTCGAGGTCGAAATTGGTCCCGCCGGCGGTCGCCGTCGGTGTGGTTACTGTTCCGCTGGCCGCGGCCGAGGCGGAGCGCACGTGAGTGCGCGTGGTCAGGGCGGAGTTGTCGAAGGTCTGCGTGCCCAGGGCGCAGGAGAACAGTTTCTCCGTGAACCCGCCGGCGACGAGGTCGGCGTCAAATCGTCCCGTGGCCACGGCGCTGTTGGTCTCGCCCGTGCCGGCGCGAGCCGGGAGGGTCGAGTTCTTGGCGATATAGTCCATGGTCGCCGTCTTGAGCGAGGCGATGCCTTGGGCGGTGCTGTTGATTTTGCCGCGACCGATCACACCGGTGACGCGGGGAGCCAGGACGGCGGCGAGGACGGCGATGAGCGCGACGACGCCGATGATTTCGACGAGGGTGAACCCGTAGCGAGAGGTTCGCGACCGGGTATTCGGGGTGATGTTCATTGCGGTGGACGTTTCTAAGGCAGGCGTGGTGCCGACCGGGACGTAGGGAGGTCAGCATGTCGCCCTACCGTAGCATCGGTAAGAAAGTTGCTCGGTTTAGAGATTTTTAAGCGAGGAAGGCACGAGAGGAGCCCTGGGGCGTTAAGAAGGGCCGGCCAAATGGCCGATATGGAAGGGATTGGATTGGATCGGATTCGGGCGCGGCCCTTCCCCGGGCTCACGCGAGCGCAGCCAGGGCCTGAGATGAACACCAACATGCTGGGAACGGAGGAGATGGTGGCGAAGCGCGGGCTTCGCCTGCTGCGCATGCTGGAGGACCATCCTCAGCCCCTGATTCAACTCAGCCCGGAGGATCGAGTCCTGGAGTACAACCCGGCGAGTGTGCCGCTGCTCGAGGCATGGCGATGGACGGCTTTCACCGAGGCACCGGAAATGGTGAAGCGGTTGGCCAAAGCGGCGCGAGCGCGAGGCGAGCAGGTCGAGATGGAAGTGGCGGTGGGGACCCGCCGATACACGCTGGTGGCGGTGGCGTCCTCCGATGGCGTGGTGGGGCTTTATGGTCGGGAGATCACCACGCGAGGGTTGGAGTCCGAGCCACGGTTGGAGGTGGCGGGAGGTGACGTGTCGAAGCCTTCGGGGGGGCCGGAGCGTGGGGATGCCCTGACGGGGCTGCCGAATCGCGAGGTGTTGGTGAATGGGTTGGGACGGCTGTTGGAACGAGCGGTGGAGCGGGGCGGGCGGGTGGCCCTGATCAAGGTGAACATCGACAACTGCCGCGACATCAACGCGGCCTATGGTCATCGTTTTGGGGATGAGATCATCCGGCTGATTGGGCACTGCATCCGCGATCATGTGGGAGAGCGGGACCTGGTGTGCCGCGATGCGGGGGACGAATTTCTGGTGGTGCTGAGCGGATTCGCGGAGCGCTCGTCGATCACGACCCTGTGTGATGCTCTGCTGGCCGCGGTGCCGTATCGCGCCTCGGGTGCCGGGTTGGAGATGCAGGTTTCGCTGAGCATGGGGTTTGCCGTGTATCCGGAGGATGCGGATTCGGCCGAGACCCTGATGGAGCATGCGAACCACGCGCTGTCGGAGGCCAAGAACGCCGGGCGCGGATGCTGGCGTGACTACCTGAGTGCGGCGCGGGCCAATCCGTTGATCAGCGGGAGTCATCTTTGCCGGCGTCTGCTGGAGGCCCTGCGGCATCGTCGGTTGCGTCCGTTCTACCAACCGATCGTCGATGCGTATGACGGTCGGGTAGCGGGATTCGAGGCTCTGGTGCGCTGGCAGGATGCCGAGTTGGGCTGGGTCTCGCCGCAGGAGTTCATCCCGGTGGCGGAGGCGCGTGGGTTGGCAGTGGAGATGGGGCGTCAGGTGGCGGGGGCGGCGATGGAGCAGTTGGGGCGCTGGCGGGCGGCGGGGCATGAGATCGGAGTCTCGCTGAACGTTTCGAAGCGCAGCCTGATGGAGCCGGCGTTTGTGGCGGAGATGCGGGCGCTCTTGTACGTGCGCGGATTGCGGGCGGAGTGGGTGACGTTGGAGGCGACGGAGCAGCAGGCGCTGTTGCATGACGCGACCTGTCGCGAGGCGCTGGAGCGCGCGGCGGCCTCCGGGTTCCGCATGGCCTTGGATGATTTCGGGTCGGGACATTCCTCGTTCGACATGGTGGCGGATCTGCCGTTCCACGAGTTGAAGATCGACATGAGTCTGGCGCGGAAGGCGAAGTCGGGTCGCGGTCGTCGGATCGTGCAATCCATCTTGGAAATGTGCCGCACGCTGGGGGTGGAATCCGTGGTGGAGGGGATCGAGGACGAACGGTTGGCCAAGGTTTTGCGCGCCATCGGGGCGAGCCGGTTGCAGGGGTATTATTATGCGCGGCCGATGCCAGCGGAGGCGGTGATGGACTACCTTGCGACGAAAGGCACGGTCGCGAGCGCGGACGCGAAGGCGACCCGATAGTCTGGGATCGAGGGAGTTGCCCAGGGGGCGAGGTGACGCGGGAGCAACCCTGGAGGGGGGGCCGCTCGCCACTCGAGCTGAGACGGCGTGGGGGAGAAGATCCCCACCCGGATTGGAGAGGAGGCCGAAGAGGGCCGTTACGGCACGCGTCCGACGCTCACGCGATTGCGACCGGCGCGTTTCGACTCGTAGACCGCGGTATCGGCGGCTTTGAGGACCTGATCCACGGATTGCGCGGCGCGGCACCCGTTTTTCCGGGCGGCGACTCCCATGCTGATGGTGACCTGGTGTTTTTGGCCGGCGACGGCGATGGGGGTGGCCGCGATGCGCGCGCGCAGTCGCTCGGCGCATTTCTGAGCCGCGGGCAGGTCGGTATTGGGGCAGATGACGAGGAACTCCTCACCGCCCAGGCGGCAGGCGATATCGGTCGAGCGCAGTTCCTGGCGGAAGACACGTGCGACCGTGGCCA
>JADLFD010000110.1 GCA_020845805.1 Verrucomicrobiales bacterium
CCGTGCTCGGTCAGTTCGAGGTGAAGGTGGGCGACCCGGTGCGCATCGGCGCCTTCACCACCCACATCGCGGGTGCGCTGCGCAAGGTGCCCGGCGAAACCGTCGCCTTCGCCACCCTCGCGCCTCGGGTCTACCTGCGACTGGGCGATCTCGACCAGACGGGACTCCTGCAGCAGGGCAGCCTGGCCCGCTACCGGCGGCTCTACCGATTTCCCGATGGAACCGACGTCCCGGCGCTCGTCGAGAAACACAGAGCGCGACTCGACGCCCTCCGCCTTTCCGCCACCACGGTCCAGGAGCGCAAAGAGGACCTCGGCCAGTCGATGCGCAATCTGCATCACTTCCTCAACCTCGTCGGGTTCATCGCCCTGCTCCTAGGCGGCGTCGGCATCGCCAGCGCCATTCACGTGCATGTGAAGCAGAAGCTGCCCACGGTCGCAGTGCTCCGTTGCCTCGGCGCTTCGGTGAGCTCCGCCTTCGGCATCTATCTTGTCCAAGCCCTGGCGCTCGGACTCGTCGGCGCGGCGCTGGGCACCGTCGCCGGGGTCTCCTTCCAGCAACTCCTCCCGCGCATCGTCGCGGATTTCGTCCCGGTCGAAGTCGACGCGCGCGTCTCCTGGCCGGCCATCCTGGAAGCCGCCGCCATCGGGTTCCTGGTCTGCCTCCTCTTCGCGCTGCTCCCGCTCGCCGCTGTGCGCCGGGTGTCCCCACTGCAGGTTCTGCGCGTGGCCTACGAACCCGCCCGCCGTCGCGACCCGCTCCAACTCGCCACCGTCGCTTTGCTCGTGCTCACCGTGTTCGCCTTCGCCTTGGGGCATACGCGACGCTGGCAGGACGGACTCGGTTTCGCGGGCGGTCTCCTGATCGCTTTCGGTGCCTTGGCGGCCATGGGCCAGATCGCCGTGCGCACGGCGCGCAGGATCCGGCTGGCCGGCTGGCCGTTCGTGATCCGACAAGGCTTCGCCAGCGTCCATCGTCCCCACAATCGAACCCTCCTGCTGGTGGTCTCACTCGGCCTCGGCACCTTCCTCCTGCTCACCCTCCACCTGACCCAGGCCAGCCTCCTGAAGGAATGGATTTCCGGACGCGAATCCGGACGCCCCAACGCCATCCTGTTCGATATTCAGACCGATCAACGCGGGCCGGTCGCGGACCTGGTCCGTGCCCAGGGCCTGCCGGTGGTGGACGAAGCGCCCATCGTCACCATGCGCCTCACCCGCATCAAAGACCGCGAGGTGCAGGCCATCCTCGGCGATCCGGCGTCCAAACTGCCCGGCTGGGCCCTGCGCCGCGAGTTTCGCAGCACGTTCTCCGACCGCCTCCGCGACAGCGAACAGCTGGTCGCTGGCGCCTGGATCGATCACGTCGACCCCGCGCAGGAACTCATCCCCATCTCCGTCGAGGACGGCATCGCCCGCGAACTCGGGGTGGGGTTGAACGACGAGTTGCTCTGGGACCTCCAGGGCGTGCCTCTACGCACGCGCATCGCCAGCCTGCGCAAGGTCGATTGGCGCCGCGTGCAGCCCAACTTCTTCGTCGTCTTCCCGCGCGGTCCGCTCGACGACGCGCCGGCGTTCCATGTCCTCGTGACGCGAGTCGAATCGGCCGAGGACTCCGCACGCCTCCAACGCGCGCTGGTCGCCGCGTTCCCCAACGTGTCGGCCATCGACATCACCCTGGTGCTGCGCACCCTGGACCAGATCCTCGAGAAGATCGCGTTCGTCATCCGCTTCATGGCGCTCTTCACCGTCGTGACCGGGGTGGTGGTGCTCGTGGCGGCCGTGGTGAGCGGCCGCTTTCAGCGCGCCAAGGAAAGTGTCCTCCTCCGCGTCCTCGGAGCCTCACGACGCCAGGTCCTGCGCATCCTCATGGTGGAATACGCCACGCTCGGTCTGCTGGCCTCCGGCACCGGCGTCGTGCTCGCCGTCGCGGCCAATGCCGCCCTCGCGACTTGGGTTTTCGAGATCCCGTTTCACCTGCCTTGGGCGGCCCCGCTCACCGCCATCGCCTCCGTGACCTCGCTCACCGTGCTCACCGGATGGCTCGCCAGCCGTGGGGTCACACGACAACCCCCGCTCGAGATCCTGCGTTCCGAATAACCCCCGCCCAGCCCCCCTCCCCATGACCGTCGCCGGCACCCTGCTCTCCCTCCAGATCGGCACCATTGCCGACACCCCAGCCACCGGCTCCGACGCCTGGTGGGACAAGCCCTGGTCCTCCGGTTTCCGCAAGTCCCCCGTCGAACAGCCCATCTGGCTCGCCTACGGAGGACTGCGCGGCGATCAGCAGGCCGACCCGCGCCACCACGGCGGAGCGGACAAGGCGGTCTGCGTTTACCCGTCCGAACACGCCCCGCACTGGACCGCACTGCCCGAGCTCGCCTCACTCGCGCCGGGTGGGTTCGGGGAAAACTTCACCACCACCGGACTCCTGGAGGAGAACGTCTGTCTGGGGGATCTCTACCACCTCGGCGAAGCTCTCGTGGAAGTCTCCCAGCCCCGGCAGCCCTGCTGGAAACTCGCGCGACGCTGGCGCCTGAAGGATCTGGCCGCGCGCGTCGAGGAATCCGGGCGCACCGGGTTCTACTTCCGGGTCCGACGCCATGGCTGGGTGCAGCGTGGCCAGACGTTCACGCTCGAAGCCCGGCCCTTCTCGCAGCTGACCCTCGCCCTCGCCAACCAGGTCATGCACCACCGTCAAACCGACCGGGACGCCGCCCGCCAACTCGCGGAGTGCCCCGCCCTTTCCGCCAGCTGGAAGGACGCGCTCTGGGCACGCGCCACGGCTTAGAGCCCTTCTGAAAAGTCAGTGGGGATCCTAGTGCGTGGGATCGGGATTGCGCACCAGATAATCGCGGAACCAGGTCACCGTCCGTTCGAGCCCCTCGCGCACCGAAACCTTCGGCGCCCAGCCCAGGACGGTTCGCGCACGCGTGGCGTCCGCATACATCCGCCAGATCTCCGTGGGCCGGTACGGCAACGCGCCGATCTCGATCGAGGACTTGGTCGCCGTGAGCTCGGCGATCATGCGCACCAGGTCGCAGATGCGCACCTCCTCGCCGGCGGCGATATTCACCGGGCCCTCGATGCTGCCCTGGTGCAACGCGGCTTTCACCAGGCCGTCCACGATGTCGCTCACGTAGTTGAACTCGCGCGTCTGCTCGCCCTTGGTGGTGCGCACGGGAATCCCGCGCAGGCAGTTGAGAATCAACTCCGGAATCACCGCCTTGCTGCTCTGGTAGGGTCCGAACACGTTGAAGGGACGCACCACCACGATCGGGAAACTCCCCGACACGCGCTGTTTGAGGCGGCAATACATCTCGCCGGCGTACTTCGTGATCGCATACGGCGAGATGGGATCGGGCGTCATGGTTTCCACGAACGGCACGGCGGACTGGTGCCCGTACACCTCCGACGTCGACATGTAGATGAACTTGTCCACCGGGCCGCAGGTGTCGAGCAGGTTGGCGGTGCCTTTGGCATTCACGTCGAAGCACTCCTCCACCTGGGTGAAGCTCTGCCCGACGTGATTGTACGCCGCGAGGTGGAACACCAGGTTCGGTTTCCAGCTCTTCACCTGCTCCAGCGCGCCGCGATTCCGCAGATCCGCCTCGATGACCACCAGGTCCCGCCACAGCTCCCGCAGCCGTTCGTTCTTCACCACGTTGTCATATCGAACGGTCACCGCCACGGTCGCGCCCTCATCCAGGCAACGCCGCACGAGATGGCTGGGAATGAATCCCGAACCGCCGGTGACCACGACCTTCTGACCTTTGAGGGATGCGCTTGCGCTCATGGAACTGTGAACATCTGGACCAATTGTTTCTCCGCCTGGGCCCGCTCCTTCTCCGTGTTGACGGTCAGGTGACTGCCCTGATGCCGGAAGGCGTGAAGCCTTCCCGAACCGGCCAGCCCCTCGAGAAACTCGGGCATGTCCGATCCGCGCCGCAACCCCGCCAGCACCCGCGGCTCCAACACCAAAAACCCGATGTTGATCCAATACGGCAACACCGGTTTCTCGCGAAATCGCTCAATCCGCCCCGCCGCGTCCGTGTCCACGATGCCGAATGGCACCTGCAACGGATACGTCGTCAAGGTGGCCTCCGCCCCGGACGCGGCGTGGGCCTGCACCAACTCGGACACGCTCACATTTGCCAAGGTATCGCCGTAACAAACCAGGGCCCGACCGCTCACCATCGCCCGGGCGTCCACCAGGCGGTCCGTCATCGTGGCATCCCCGGAATCCACCACGCGATACCGGGAGGCGTCGGGGTATTCCGCCGCCAGAAACTCACGAATCATCTCCGCCTTGTAGCCCACGCAGAAGACGAAGTCGTTCACGCCCGAGAGCCGGAGATAGTCCACCAGATGCTGCAACATGGGACGACCCCCCAGTGGAACCAAGGGCTTGGGACAATGCTCGGTCAACGGCCGCAGCCGTTCGCCCTTCCCACCGCAAAGCAGAACTGCCGTCAGAGGTTCCATGAATGCGCCTTGGACCTGAACCTTGGACTTCGCCTGATCCGCGCCTCCCCGACACGGACCCAACGCCCGCGCAAACTAGGCCGCGTCACCGCGGGAACAAGCTCTTTTCGCGAAGACCGTGATTTTCAGCACGGGTCGCGGGCGAGGCCACCCACTCCACTCGGCCTCAACGGCAGCACACGGCCGTCGGGCAGCAGCTCCAGCGGCAGCAGCCGGTGACCCAGCACCCCCACCGCGCGACGAAATTTCGCCGGGTCCACCAGCGAGGAGAGCGGAGCCTGCCGTCCGAATGGCTGGCCGGCCGACCATCGTGAAAAGGCCGGCAGCACCACATGCCGCGGGCCCACCACGAAGGCCGGCACCTTGACCTCCGTCGCCACGCCGTCCCCCAGCCGCACCGCCGGATGCTCATGCCCACTGAACACCATGCCTTCCCCCGCCAGCTCCCCCGACACCTCCTCCCACCCCACCGCGTCGCCATGCACCAGCACATGACTTCCCAGTCGCAGCCGTCGCGTTGTGGATTGCCTCGCACCCACGCGCTCCAGCATGGCCGGGAGCTGTTCATCATGGTTCCCCAGCACGAATGTCAGTTCCGCACACTGCCCCAGGGTCTCCAACACGCCGCGCAGCTCGTCTTCTAGCACGTGGTTACGCGCCGTGGCATGAACGACGTCGCCCAGGAAGATGACCCGCTCCACGGGGTACGCCCGCGCCAACTCCAGCAACCGCGGACCCGCGTCCTCCTCGACCAAGGGCAGCAACGCGCCGCGCTGGCGCTCCGCCCAGACGTAGCCCAGATGCACGTCCGCCACGAGCAACGCCCGATGCCCCTCCAGCCATACGGCGCGACGCGCATCCAGCCAGACTCCCGGAGTCACCTCCATCCG
>JADLFD010000111.1 GCA_020845805.1 Verrucomicrobiales bacterium
GCCGATCTACACCCCAATCTGCCGCCTGATCAAAAGCCCGGCACCCCCCCTGAGCCCACACCCTCCCCCTCCGCCTGACTGACTGTTTGTCTGTCTTTGTGTTCGCCTGACTGATTCCACGTCCCATGGCCCTGCTCGACCCAACCCTGCGCGTGGTGCTGCTCGAAGACGACGCCGCCCCACCCCTGTCCGCCAGCGAACGATTCCAGGCGGTCCATACGCTTCTCCAAAACGGGTATCGCGTGGACTGCCCGCGCACCGCCACCGTCGCTCCCCCGACCCTGCCGACGCTGCTCACCGGGCGAACCGCTTCCGCCCCCGCCTCCACCTCGGCCGATCCTGCCGGGACGACCTCACCCACCGCGCGCTGGCACGCCTGGGGACAGGAAGGCGTCGAGGGCGTCCTGCGCGCCGCGCAATCCGCGCAGTCGCGTGCCAAGGCCCCCGAACCCGGCGCCTGGCTCCCCTGGTTCCCGGTCATCGACTACGATCGCTGCACGAATTGCATGCAGTGCCTGTCGTTCTGCCTGTTCGGTGTGTACGGCGTCGATGCCCGCGGCGCGATCCAGGCCCAGCATCAGGACCAGTGCAAAACCAACTGTCCCGCCTGCTCCCGCGTCTGCCCCGAGGCGGCCATCATGTTCCCCAAGTACAAGGCGGGACCGATCAACGGAGATTCCGTCAGCAACTCGGACCTGCAGCGTGAGAAGATGAAGATCGACATCTCCGCCCTGCTGGGCGGGGACGTCTATTCCCTGCTCCGCGATCGCAGCGAACGCGCGCGCAGCCGGTTCGGCAAGGAACGCGACTCGGACAAGGCACTTGCGGAACGGCAGAAATGCCTCAACAAGCTGGGTGCCATCATGGCCGACGTCCCCCCCGAAGTGCTGGCCAGCCTGCCCTCGCCCGAGGAAATCGCGCGCAAGGCTGAGGAAACCCGCGTCCGCGCCGCGCAGGCGCGCGCCCAGTTCCCGCCTTCCGCGGACCCCGGAGCCAGCCCCGCCTGAGCCGCCCCACGCCATGTTCCCCGCCCTCGCCTACCGCACGCTCCGCTCCGCCCACCCGCGGTGCCTTTGGAAGTTCGCCTGGAACTTCGGCCTGAAGGGACTGCTCTCCGTCGAGCGATTCAAGCGCCGCGTGAAACGGGGCGAGTATTTCCCGCCCTTCCTCTACCTCTCCATCCTCAACTCCTGCAACCTGCGTTGCCAGGGTTGCTGGGTCGATGTCGAAGCCCCCCGCACCGCCATCGACCTGCCCACGCTGAACCGCACCATCGCCGACGCCAAGGCCCACGGGAACTCGTTCTTCGGCATCCTCGGCGGCGAGCCGTTCATGTACCCGGAGATCCTGGATCTCCTCGCCGCGCATCCCGACTGCTATTTCCAGATCTTCACCAACGGCCAGCTGATCACCGAGAAGACCGCCCGGCGCCTCCGCGCACTCGGCAACGCCACGCCGCTCATTTCCATCGAAGGCACCGAGACGGTCAGCGATGAACGCCGCGGGAAACCCGAGGTCTTCCAACGCACCCTGCGCGGGCTCGAACACTGCGTGAAGCAAGGCCTGCTGACCGGGGTCGCCACCAGCGTCTGCCAGTCGAACATCGACGATCTGCTCACTGAATCCTGGCTGCGCGATCTCATCGCGCGCGGGGTGCACTACGTCTGGTACCACACCTACCGGCCCGTCGGGCCGGTGATGAATCCGCAGCTCGCCCTGCGCCCCGACCAACTGGTGCGTGTGCGGAAATTCGTGGTGGAAATGCGCGCCAAGGTGCCCATCGCCATCATCGACGCCTACTACGATCACCAGGGCCAGGCGCTCTGCCCCATGGTCACCGGCATCTCGCACCACGTCAGCCCGCGCGGCGACATCGAGCCCTGTCCCATCATCCAGTTCGCCACCGAGTCCATCCGCGACCCGCGCGGACTCTACGCCACCTTCCGCGATTCGAAGTTCCTCTCCGATTTCCGCACGCTCTCGGGACGCCACACGCGCGGTTGCGTGGTCCTCGAACGCCCCGATCTCGTCCTGGACCTGGTCCGCCAGCATGGCGCACGCGACACCACCCTCCGCGGCACCGCCGTGGCCGAACTCCAGGCCATGAAACCGCGCTTCAGCCAGTGGCTCCCCGGTGAGGAAGTCCCGGAGACGCATTGGATGTACTCACTCTCGAAACGCTTTTGGTTCTCCGATTTTGGCGCGTACCGGAACGTCGAACACCAGGCCGAGGCGCATGCGCGCGACCTGCAACGACAACTTCCCCCACCACCCGCCAGCACCCCGCGCAACGCGTCCCAGCCCACCGTCGTCACCTGACCTGATCCGCCATGAGCACGCCCGTCTCCACCGCCACGCCGTTGCCCCGTCTGGTGCCGCTGCAAACCTGGCGCGCCGCCAAGAAGAACATCCCACCCACGCCACTCCAGCGGCAGCGCATCCTGCAAAGCGTCCGTAACTACGTGGCCGAGTTCCAACCGGTCCCCCCCCTGCCCGTCAAGGAACTGGCCGTGCATGCCGACCGCGTGGTGACGCAGTTGCAGTGCGATCCCATCTACCGCGACTTCATCGGCGTGCTCATCAACAATGAGATGTGGCGTGAGCAACTGGCCGGCGTGCCCTTCGAACGCCGCCTCCTCCTCCTGCCCAAATGCCTGCGCGTCGAAAGCAAGTGCCCCGCGCCCTTCGATGAGTTCGGTCTCCTCTGCAAACAATGCGGGCTGTGCTCCATCCAGGATCTCACCGTCGAAGCCGAGAAACTGGGTTACGCAGTGCTCGTCGCGGAAGGCTCCGCCATCGTCATGAGCCTCATCCAGACCGGCAAGATCGAGGCCATCGTCGGAGTCTCGTGCCTGTCCGTTCTCGAGCGCGCCTTCCCGTACATGGAGGCCGCCGCCGTCCCCGGCGTGGCCATCCCCCTGCTCCAGGACGATTGCATCGACACCAACGTCGACCTCGACTGGGTGTGGGAATACATCCATCTCACCGCCGAGGACCACACCCGGCGCCTCGACCTCGGTGCACTGCGTGATGAGGTCGAGTTCTGGTTCTCCCCCGCCTCCCTCGACCTGTTGCTTGGACCGGCACGGGATCAGACCGAGAAGATTGCGCGCGACTGGCTCATGCGCGCCGGTAAACGCTGGCGTCCCTTCCTGACGGTCGCCGCGTACCAGGCCCTGCGTGACCCCTCGGAATCCGGGATTTCCGATGACGTACGCCGCGCCGCCATCGCGGTCGAGTGCTTCCACAAGGCCTCCCTGATCCATGATGACATCGAGGACGGCGACCTGCTCCGTTACGGCCAGCAGACTCTCCACGCCGAACATGGCATTCCGCAGGCGCTCAATGTCGGCGATCTCCTGATCGGCGAAGGCTACCGGCTCCTCGCCTCCGCCAAATTCCCCGCCCCTCTGCGCGCCGACATGATCCGCGTGGCTTCCGAAGGCCAGCGCGAACTCTGCCGCGGGCAGGGCGCCGAGCTCGCCTGGTCCCACCAGCCCCAACCCCTCACGCCCGCGCAGGTGGTGGAGATCTTCCGCCGCAAGACCGCCCCCGCTTTCGAGGTCGCTCTCCGCCTGGGCGCGCTGTGTGCCGACCGCCACGAGGAAGTGTCCGACGTGCTCGGGCAGTTCTCCAAATCCCTCGGCATCGCCTACCAAGTGCGCGATGACCTCGACGACCTCGAAAACACCGATGGCACCGATATCGATGGCTTCCGGCCCAGCCTGGTGCTCGCCATCGCGCGGGAACGCGCCACCGGCGATGCCCGCGCCCTGATGGATGCTCAATGGCAGCGGCAACCAGGGCACACTGCCGCTCAGGTCCTCGAAATCGTGCGCGCCACCAAGTCCGATGAGCGCGGACAACACCTCCTCGAAAGCTACAAGGAGGAAGCCATCCGCTCCCTCGCCCCCCTGGAACACGCCAGCCTTAAAGGCCTCCTGCGCCGCACCCTGGGCAAGATCTTCAACGACGTGGAAATCAAGGGCTGGTGCAAGGAACACCAGCACGACCAACACCCGGGCACCACTCCCCCGACGGAATCGCGGACCGAACCGGCTCCCACCCCCGTCGCCTGAGCGTCTCCCCCGGCGAAGGAACCAGGGTGCGGCCGCGAAGGACTCGCGCGCTGCGCAAGCCGGCGAGGCCGAACGGCCACCGCGACGCCCGCGCCGGAGCACGGCGCGCCCCCGGCAGGACGAGCCTGTCGGTATCACGGAGTTTCGTCGGAGCCTCGAAGAAAGGCGCCTCCCGCCTCGTTTCCGGCTTCCGTGCGGCAGAGTCCGGTTGAATCCTCCGCCACAGCATCGCCCTGATTCTCCGTGAGCCTTCGTCTTCAACTTCTCCAGGTCGCGCGCCTCGCCCCGCGACTCCTGGGCGATTCGACGGACCTCGTCCGCCGCTTCCTCGCCTCCCAGTGGACCGAGGCCGGCGGAGCGCGCGACCGCGCCGGACGTCCCGACCTTTACTACACCATCTTCGCGCTCGCCGGATTGCAGGCGCTCGATGCCGTCGTGCCCCGTGAATCCACGCTGCGCTTCCTCCACACCCACGGGCACGGCGACGGTCTCGACTTCGTCCACCTCGGGGCCCTGGCGCGCTGCTGGGCAGCCCTCAGTCCCCCGCCCCCAGACCCCGCCACGGTCGAGGCCCTGCTCACCGGGATCGAACGCTACCGAAAACGCGATGGCGGCTACGACGGGGATCTGTCCCTCGACTACGGCACCGCCTACGGCGCCTTCGTCGCGCTGGGCGCCTACCAGGATTTGGGCCGGACGCCACCCCATCTCCTCTCCCTGGTCTCGGGATTGCGCCAACTCGAAACTCCCGATGGCGTCTGGAGCAATCTCCCCAAGGCCCGCTTCGGCGCCACCAACGCCACCGCCGGTGCGGTCACCCTCCTCCGTCACCTGGGCCTGCCCGTCTCCCCCCGCGTCGGCGACTGGCTGCTCGAACAAGTCCATCCCCAGGGCGGGTTCCGCGCCGTACCCGGGGCCCCGCTCCCCGACCTGCTCTCCACCGCCACCGCCCTCCACGCCCTCGCCGCCCTCGACCGGCGCATCCCCTCCTCTCTGCACGAACGCTGTCTGGATTTCGTCGACACGCTCTGGTGCGCCGAAGGCGGTTTTCACGGGCATTGGGCTGACGATTACCTCGATGCGGAATACACGTTCTACGGCCTGCTGACCCTGGGCCACCTGAGCCTGTGACCCCCGATCTCCAGTCGCGCGCACAACGCCAGCTCGCGCGCCTCAATCACGACCTGATCGCGGAACTCGATCAGGCGGCCCACTGGACCGGTCACCTTTCCGCCAGCGCCCTCTCCACCGCCGTCGCCACCATCGCCCTCGGCGAAGTCGACCGCCGCAACGCGCGTTCCGACCACCAGGCCCTCGTCGAACGCGGCCTCGGCTGGCTCGCTAAAAATGCGAACCCCGACGGGGGCTGGGGAGACACCCCGATCTCGCGTTCCAACCTCTCCACCACCGCCCTGGTCTGGGCCGCCTTCGGCGCCGCTCAGGCCGATCCCCTCTACCGCTCCACGCTCGAGGCCACGGAATCCTGGATCCATAATGCCGTCGGATCCCGCGAACGCCTCGTCCCCGCCATCGAGGCGCGCTATGGCAAGGATCGCACCTTCTCCGTTCCCATCGTCCTGACCCTCGCCTTGTCCGGACGGCTGGGTCCCGATGGCTGGCGTCATGTCCCCGCCCTGCCCTTCGAACTCGCCAGCCTGCCCCGGTCCTGGTTCGGCGCCCTGCGCATGCCGGTCGTGAGCTACGCCCTGCCCGCCCTGATCGCCCTGGGACAAGCCATCCACCATCATGCCCCTTCCCCCAATCCCTTCGCCGCGATCGCCCGACGCCTGACCGCGACCCGCACGCGGCGCACGCTCGAAACCCTGCAGCCCGCCAACGGTGGTTTCCTCGAAGCCACCCCCCTCACGGCCTTCGTGACCATGAGCCTGGCGTCCATGGGACTCGCCAACCACCCCGTCGCCGTCCGGGGCGCGGGCTTCCTCACCGCGTCAGTACGCGAGGACGGCAGCTGGCCCATCGACACCAACCTCGCCACCTGGGTCACCACGCTCTCCGTCAAAGCGCTGCACCACGCCCCCGCCGTCCCCTCCCCCGCCCAACGCCAGGCACTGCGGGATTGGCTTCTCGGCCAGCAATACCACCACGAACATCCCTACACCGGCGCCCCTCCGGGGGGGTGGGCCTGGACCGACCTGCCCGGCGGAGTGCCCGACGCCGATGACACGGCCGGTGCGTTGCTCGCCCTCGACCTGCTCCAGGACAGCAGCAGTGCCGACCGCTGCCTCGCCGCCGCCACTTCGGGCCTCCAATGGCTGCTGAACCTCCAGAACCGGGACGGGGGTATCCCAACCTTTTGCCGAGGCTGGGGGACGCTCCCGTTCGATCGCAGCTCCCCCGATCTCACCGCCCACGCCTTGCGCGCCTGGGCCACCTGGCGCCCCCGGGTCTCCACCGCCTTGCAGCAGCGCCTCTCGACCGCCTCAAGCCGTGCCACGCGCTTCCTGGAGCGCACGCAGTCGTCCGAAGGCTCCTGGACCCCGCTCTGGTTCGGGAACGAATCCGCTGCTGAGGACGGCAACCCGGTCTATGGCACGGCCCAGGTGCTGCTCGGCCTGCCTCAAAATTCCTCTGCGCAGCCGTACACGCCGCCTCCGACCACGCTGCGCGCGGTCGAGTTCCTGCTCCACGCCCAACACACAAGCGGCGGCTGGGGCGGCGCACCCCAGGTCGCGCCGTCGATCGAAGAGACCGGGCTCACCCTCAGCGCTCTGCAACGCTGGTCGCACCTCGAACTCCCGCGCCTCGCAGCCGCCTTGCACGCGGGCACACGCTGGTTGGTGGAAGCACTCGAAGCCCAAAACCCGCCCGCCCCCGCGCCCATCGGTCTCTACTTCGCCAAACTCTGGTACCACGAACGCCTGTACCCGGTGGTGGCCGCCGTCGACGCGCTCGCGCAACTCACCCGCCAGCGTCCCGGTGGGTGACGCCCAGCGGCACACCGCAGACGCATCGCGGCACCCAAACCGCCTCCTCCGGTTCTCTCCGCCCACCGCCCTTCCGCGTCGCCGGGCCTGCATCCGACGAAGAAGCGATCCGATCGCCCCTCACGTTCACGTCCCCGGGATCCGCCGCTGGAAAAGCAGCGTGGCCGCCCAGAGCCCGACAAACACCAGACCCCAAGGCGACGGCGACGGCATCACCGCCACGACGTCGACCGCCACGATGCCCGCGAGCATCGCCGACACCGCTTTCTTCGCCGCGTCGCTACCCCCGCGCGCCAGGTGACTCCCTGCCCGCACCAGCACGAGCACGTACCACACCACCGGCATCGCCACCTGGCTGTGGGTCCAGTCCGTGGGCGCGTTCAGAAATCCCGCCATGACGATGGGCACCATCAGGGCCAGCCACGGCCACCATCCCGGTACAAATCCGAACGATTCCCCGCGCGCCACATAGCTCAACCCCACGATGTACGCGCCCAGCGCCATCGCACACCACACCATCTCTCCGGTGATGCCATCACGCGACGCCGAACCGGCCACGAGGAACAGCAGGTACCGGCACAAAGCCATGATCCACGGCGCCCCCGGAATGCCCTTGTGCGCCAGGTCGTACAACACCACCGCCAGCACCAGCAGAATTCCCAACCTCAAAGGCAACGGCCCCACCCAGGACAACACCATCAGCCCCAATCCCAGCAGGCCCACCGAAATGATCCACACGTCCACCACCGACACCGCCCCCGACGGTATCGGTCGCTCGGGACGATGCTCCCGGTCGAACGACGCATCCGCCGCGTCGTTCAACATCATCCCCCCCACGTACACCAGCGTGCCCGCCACCCCCAACAACACGAGCTTCCACGCCGGGCCGCCTCCCCCCAGCAACCACGCCGCCAGACAGTTCGACCAGACCGTCGGAACGTTCGACACACGCCCCAGCACTAGCCAGGGACGCCACGCCGCACTCCACCGACGGAACTGTTCGGACATCGCCGCGAATTCAACCCGGCCGAACGGGGGCGCGTCCACGCCGAAACCAGCACTCGCCAATCGGCGGCTGATCCGCATCCTTCGCGCACTTCGCCATGCGCCTCGGACTTATCGC
>JADLFD010000112.1 GCA_020845805.1 Verrucomicrobiales bacterium
CCTGGGCGTTTGCGAGCAATGCGCTGGCAGCGCTGACGTCGCCGCTCCTCTTCGGCGCGCTGGCGGATCGCCTGGCCGCGCCGGGACGCGTGTTGCGCTGGCTGGCTGGGGCGGCGGTGGGTCTGACCCTGCTGGCGAGTTGGGCCGTGGAACGGCGCGCGAGTCCGGCGGTGGTGTTCACGCTGATTCTCCTGCACGCCTTGGCCGTTGTTCCTTCCTGGAGCCTGCTGTACAGCCTGGCGCTGGGACGCTTGAAGGACGCGCGTCGCGAGTTCGGCCCGGTGCGATCCATGGGCACGCTGGGCTGGGTCGCGGGCTGCCTGGTGATCAGTCTGATTCAGGCGGACGCCTCGACGCGTGCGGGCCTGGCGGGGGCCGGGCTATGGGTCGTTTTGGTGCTGCTGCTGGGGGGACAGACGGCGGCTGGCGTGGTGCCGGAGCGCCGCGTGCTGACCGTGCGGCAGCGGTTGGGCCTGGATGCCCTGGCGCTGCTGCGGCATGCGGATCACCGGGTGGTCTTCCTCACGGCGTGTCTGATCTCCATCCCGCTGGCGGCGTTTTACCCGATGACCCCGTTGCATCTGCGCGATCTCGGGCTGCAGCACACCAGCGCGTGGATGAGCCTGGGCCAGGTGACGGAGGTGGTGGCCATGTTCGCCCTGGCGCGGCTGCTCGGATGGTTCCGATTGAAAACCATTTTCGCCTGCGGCCTGGGGTTCGCCTTCTTCCGCTACTTCCTGTGCACCTTGGATGGGACGGGCTGGGTGCTCACCGGCGTGAGCCTGCACGGGTTTGCCTTCACCCTCTTCTTCATCACGGCGCCGATATATCTCAACGAGCGTGTGGAGGAGGCGTGGCGCGCACGGGCGCAGGCCCTGATGTCGCTGATGACCATGGGCGTGGGGAACCTGGTGGGCTATCTCGGCACGGGCTGGTGGCGGGCGCAGTGCTCCACTGGCACGGAGATGAACTGGTCGCGGTTCTGGGGCGGGCTGACGGTCGCGGTGGCCGCGGTGGGGGTCTACTTCCTGGTGGCGTACCGGGGTCGGCGTACGACGGAAACCGCCGCCGATTGAGGAGCAGGGTTGGTTCGGAAGCCGCGGCGGAATCAAGGGCGCCGTAGTTGGGCCTGGATGGCCGGATCACGGATCTCGGTATCCCGCGCCAACAGGAGGACCTTGCTCAGGATCTCGGCACTTGCGGGGTCGTCATCCACAAACGGCAGGAACAATCGACCGCGCTGCTGGCTGCGCACGGCGACGAGCGACAGCATGCCGCCGGGCACCCGATGCGCGATGCCGCTGCCCAGGTGCACGGTGTAGCGTCCGAGTTGTCCCCGGATCTCCACGTGTCGCTCGTGGACGGTGACGCCGTCGAGTCCGAGCAGGGTGGCGGTTTCGCGCACCAGGGCACCGCGGCCTTCGACGGAGGCGGCACTGGCTTCGGGATCGACCCCGCCGCAGTGCGCGACACTCACGGCCAGGTCCAGTTCCCGCATGACCTCGCTGAAGCAACGGGCGGGGATATCCTCGAGGCGCAGTCGGTCCCGCGCGTCGCGACGGGTGAAGCAGACTTCGGCCACGGTCAGGCCTTCGAGGTCGGCCGGCGTGCCCCAGGATTGCTCGAACTCCAGCCGGGCAACCAGCCCCTCTGCGTGCAGGATCCGGCAGACCTCGCTGCCATCGCGGTGGATCCAGCCGTGGGCACCCAGAATCGCGAGGGCCTGCCTGGGCCAGAGTTGGTGCCCGGCGTAGCGTCGGGATTGGGTCACTTCGCCGCGTTCCGTGTCGGTGAGGGGATACCACTCACGGAAGACCTGCTTGAAAGGCTGGATCCGTTCGCGGGCGAAACACTCGCGCTGCCAGGCGGACCATTCCCGAGCGGGGAGCAGATCGACGGGATGGGCCAGGCGCAGGAGTTCCCGGGATTTCACGGCTTCCTGGGATCCATCGTGACGTTGCAACACACGCCCCTCCTGCACCGGGTAACCGGCGATTCCTTCGCCGACCAGCACCAGATCCCGCAACATCGGCGCGAGCAGCGGATGCCTCATCAGACCGGGGAGATCGGCTCCCAGGACGGTTTCGCCCTGGTTCATCATGGATTCCAGAGCCGTCCGGATGCGTGACGCCTGGTGTTTGAGTTCGATCTTGCGAAGGCGTAGCGCGGCGATGCCGGCGTGTTTGCTCAGAGCTGCGGGCAACTTGGGCAACGGCTTTCCGGCCCGGGTGATAGTGGTGATCGCGTCTCCCCACACGTCGATGGAGAGCGAAACCGTGACCTCCTTGGCAGTCACCGAAAGCTGGCCGTCAGCCAGGTCGTCGACGGCCCGGGCTTCCATGGCCCAGAGGAGTCGGAGTGGCGTCTGGAATCCCGCGGTACGCGCCAGATTGGCGAGTCCGATCTCGAAGGCGCGTTTCTCGCTGGCCCGTCGTTGGGCGCCGGCGTTGGCGCTGCCGCGCAGGAACTCCTGCAGCACCTGATAGCGTTCGAAGAGTTTCCGGTCACGGCCTCGTGCGGGAAGTCGGAGGAGCCCCAGGGCGCGCACGGCGTCCTGCTGGCGCTGGCGGCGCACACGCTGGATGAGATCCGCCTCGTCGAGGTTGTTTCGCAGCGCTTGGGCGAAGAGTCGGGCTCGCGCATGCCCGCTGCCGGTCGAGGCGTATTTGGCGGCTTCCTCGAGGACCGTCCAACGTCGTGGCCCGAGTTCCTGGTACAGGCGTTGGAACCACGTGACATCCACGGCGCCGTCCATCAGGTCGTCCCCGCTGAGGGGTGAGTGCTGGGCCATCTCGGCTTTCCAGGCGGCCTGGTCGGTGGGGGAGAGGTCGCCGTCCGCGACCTTGGTATGGGCGTGGATCCAGGCGATTCCCTGGGCGAGTCCGGACCAAGTGGTGGCGGTCTCGACATGGCGCGCCCACTGAGGGGCGAAGACGGCGGCTTCCACAAGGCGTTCGGGGGTCAGGCCGAAGTCCTTGATGAAATGCGCGAAGCGTTCCGGGGTTTCGTCCGGCGCGGGATGACAGCGGCCGAGGAGATCGCTGAACACCGAGCGCCGATCCTGGCCCGCGCCGGATTGGCGTTCGAAGGGTTGATCCCTGAGGGCGGCCAGGAGTCGGGCGAAAGCGGACATACCCTCGAGCGAGCGCAGGCAGAGGCAGGGCCGCGTCGCCGGGGTGGGGGTGTCACCGCGCGCGAGTTCGATCTCGAGCAGGCGTTCCGTGGCACGGTCGAGAACGGGGCGAAGGGCGGGGCATTCCGGGAGCCAGCGTGGGAGAGGGCGCTGGGAGATCGCGCGCAAGGTGTCTCGGTTCGACAGGAGGAGATCCAGCAAGTCGGCTTCGGTGGCGCCCCCGGTGGCGAAGGCAGCCACGCCATCGTCGAAACTGCCGCGCCAGCAAGGGTCCGAGGCGACGGTCGTCTGTGCTTGCTGAAGCGCGGCCAGCACCTTGGAGCGGGGGCTCTCCGCCGGCACCGGGAGCGTGATCCGCGCGCGTCCCTCGCGCGCCATGTCATCCCTCCAACGCAGGAGACGCCACAGTCGGGCGTGATGCGCCGGACGCCAGCGTTCAGGCCACAGGACACGTCCCAATCGTGCCACGTGCAACCAGCCCTCCGAGCAGGTGGAGGACTGGTTCAAGGGGCCGTCGTGTATCAGGGCGAGGGTGGACTCGTAGCCATCCAGCACGAATCCGGGCCAATCGCCTTGGGGCGGATCCCATCGCAGCAGCCAGGGCATGAAGTCTGTGGCCCAGCGTTTCTGGGAATCCGATTTGGCCCAGTCCGGTCCGAAGAACGGTTCCAGCCGTTGGCGTTCGGCGGCGGGGAGGGCGGACTCGGTGAGGCTTCCGCGCCAGCGCGCGAATTTGCGGGCCAGCAGCCGGAGGAGTTCAAAGCCATCGGGATCGCGGAGGTCGGGTCCACGCTGCCGAAGCCAGTCCACCCAGGTGGATCGCAGGGGCACCCGACTTTCGACCGAGGGCACGAGGGAGCCGCGTTCGGGCACGGCGGCATGGCTGAACGCGGTCGTTAGATCGGCATCGAACTCCGCGTCATCGAACGGGTTTCGCAGGCGAAAGCGTGTCGCGCTGTGCTTTTCGAACTCCACCTCCAAGGCCGCCGCCAGCGCGGGCGAGGTGGGCGAGGCGAACGGTCCGGGGCGGAGGCGGGGGATGAGGGGAGGCGTGCGCAGCGCGGCGGGGGCGAGGCCGAGGGCATCCTCGAGGGAGAGGCGTGGCGCCGAGGCGCTCAGCACCGCATCCACATGGGGTTGGTCGTGGGGCGAGATTTTGACGACCCGGGATTGGAATGCCTCGACCCGTTGTCGGGCGGCCTCGCACACCCGCCCGGCGGCCACCAGTTGCCTCAGGAGTTCCAGACCTCCGGTTCGCGTGAGGGCGTCACGCGCGGAGAGCAGTCGGTCTGCGCTGTCCAGGGCCTGCGCATCGGAAAGTTTCACGAGCAGTGCGAGCGCGTGTTCGCGCACCTCGCCGGTCTTGCGTTTGAGCATTCCTTCCCACTCGGGGGCGAGGGCCGGGTCGAGGGAGGATTGGGCGCGCAGGGCGC
>JADLFD010000113.1 GCA_020845805.1 Verrucomicrobiales bacterium
CGTTGCTTGCCGAAGGTTGGCAGGGAGGCGCGCCTGAGGCGCGGGACGCGCTGCGGGAGGCGTACGCGAGCAGCCTCCTCTATGGCGAACATACCTGGGGCGGGGCCTATTGGTGGATCTACGGGAAGTACGAGGCCAAGTACGGTGAGGCCTGGCAGGCGGAACGCCGTGCCGGGCGGTTCAACCGGATCGAATCCTCCTGGGCGGAGCATACGGCGTACATCGAACGCGCGGCGCAGCGCTCGAGCGAAGTGCTGGTGGCGCAGTTGAGTTCCCTGGCCGCCGGCGTTTCCGCGGCCGGCCCGCGGGTGGTGGTCTTCAATCCGCTGGCCTGGAAACGCAGCGGACGCGTGACGCTGCAGCCACCGGCGGAGACCCCGCGCTGGCGTGGACTGAAACCCGCGGACGGCCAGGGCGAGACGGTGGCGGTGGCCTGGGACGATCAGGGCGGAGTGTCGTTTCTCGCGCCGGACATTCCCGCGACCGGGTATCGCACGTTCGTGCCCGCCGAACCGACAGCGGCACGGGCGCGGGTAGGGTATGAGCCGGCCACCGGGACCTTGGAGAGTCCGCGATTCCGGGCGCGCCTGGATACCAACCAAATGGTATTGCGGTCGCTGGTCGATCTCGCCACGGGCCGGGAGTGGGTCGACCCGTCGGCGACACCCGGTTTTGGCCAGTTCCTGTACGAACGCTTCTCGGCGGACCAGGTGGGTTCGTTTGTGAAGGCCTACGTGAAGATCGACGCCGATTGGGCGACCAATGAACTCGGGAAACCCATGCTGCCCTCGGCACAGCAAGTTCCTTACCTGCGCGTGTCCCCTTCCGGGTTCACCACCACGTATCGCGTGGAAGCGGATCGCGTGACGGTCCAGGGAGTGGCGCGCGGGGTCACCGGATTGCGCGGCGACCTCCGGGTCACGTTCACACTGCCGGCCGCTGAGCCCTGTCTCGACGTGGAGGTGAGCCTCGAGAAGCCTGCCGAGCCGTTGCCCGAGGCCGGCTGGCTGGCTTTTCCCTTTCGTTTGGAGGCCCCTCGATTTCGTTTGGGTCGACAGGGCTCGGTGGTCGATCCGGCTGCGGATTTGGTCCCGGGTTCAAACCGGCACCTGTTCGCGATCACCACCGGGCTCACCGTCACGGATCCGGCAGGACACGGTGTCGGCCTGTGCCCGCGCGACCACGGGTTTGTCAGCCTGGGCCAGCCGGGAGCGTGGCAGTTCTCCATGGACGATTTTTCCCGGGAGCCGGCGGTCTACGTGCAGCTGTTCAATAACCAATGGACCACCAACTTCCGTTTGTGGAACGAGGGACGTTGGACCTCGCGCGTCCGGCTATGGGCGGTGGAGCCGGGGATGGGCCTTGAGCGATCCCTGGTGGACCCGTCGCTGGAGAGTCGCTATCCGATGGTGGCGACGATCTGCGGTGCGCCGGCCGGAACACTTCCCACCACCGCGGCGGGCCTTGAGCTTTCCCGCACCGGCGTGCAGGTGACGACGACCCGCCCGAATGCGGAGGGTTCCGTGGTGCACGTTCGACTTTGGGAATTGGTCGGGAAGGCGGGGGCGTGTCGTGTGCGCCTCCCGAGCGCGTGGCGCAACGCCGAGGTGGAGCCGGTGGACCTGCGCGGTCGGAGCCTGGGTCCGCGGCGCGCGGTCGAGCACGGAGCCATGGAAGTGGCCCTGGAAGCCTACGCACCCGCGACGCTGCGCGTCACCCTGCCGGTGGCATCGGTCCGGGCCGAGGCGGGCAAAACTCCATAAGAGATGGGCGCGGAGGCTTGCGGGGAGGAACGCGGGCGGTTCAGGCTGATCAGAACGCCTGATGAATTCCATGTTGATACGCCGAGTGGGGTGGAGTGGTTTTCTACTCTGGGTCCTGTGCGAAGGGGTGGTTCCGTGTCGGGCCGGTGTGGCGGCTGACGATTGGCCATGTTGGCGCGGGCCGACCAAGGACGGCGTGGTCCGATCCACGCAAGCGTTGCCACTGACCTGGAGCGAAACCGAGAACGTGCGCTGGAAGGTCGCGGTGCCCGGTCGTGGGCACGGTTCCCCTTCGGTGGCGGGATCGCGCATCTACCTGGCCACGGCGGAGGCGGAGAGTTCGAGTCAGCGTGTGCTTTGCTACGAGCGCGAGAGTGGACGTCTGAAGTGGAACACAGTGGTGCACCAGGGCCCGTTCACTCCCGGCGGGCATCGCCACGCTTCGCTGGCTTCGGGCACCGTGGCGGTGGATGGCGACCGGCTGTTCATCAGCTTTCTGCATGCGGGCGGCATCCATACCTCGGCTTTGGACCTCGAGGGAAAGGTGCTCTGGCAGACCAAGATCTGTGACTTCGTCTTGCATCAGGGGTTCGGCGCCTCCCCGGTGGTGCATGGTCCGGTAGTGTTGGTGACGGCCGACCATCGCGGGGGCGGGACGGTGGCGGCGCTGGATCGGATGGATGGCAAAGTGCGATGGACTGCGTCGCGGCCGCGAATTGCCAACTACACGTCGCCCTCGGTAATGACCGTGGGGGGGCGTGAGCAGATGGTCTTGGCGGGGTGCAACCTGGTCTCGAGTTTCGACCCCCTGACTGGGAGCAAGCTCTGGGAGATCGACAGTTCCACGGAGGAATGTGTGGTGACGGCAGTGACGGACGGCACGCGGGTCTTCGTGAGCGGCGGGTATCCGCGGAATCACACCATGGCAGTCCTGGCGGATGGCTCCGGGAAGGTGGCCTGGCAGAACACGACGCGCGCTTACGTTCCCTCCATGATCGTGGATCGGGGCCATCTCTATGCGGTTCTCGATGCGGGGATGGCGGTGTGCTGGAAGGCGGACACCGGCGAGGAGCTCTGGAAGGAGCGTTTGGGCGGGGAGTTCTATGCCTCGCCCGTGCGGGTGGGCGATCGCATGTATGCCGTGAGCCTGGCGGCCGTGACCTCGGTCTTCGAGGCCCGGCCGGGCGGCTTCCAACTGCTCGCGCAAAACAAGCTCGGGGACGAAGCCTTTGCCTCGCCCGCTATCGCCGGCGGTCGGATCTTCCTTCGCGTGGCCGCCACGGGGGATCGGCGGCAGGAATCGCTTTACTGCCTCGGACTGCCGGAGGCCGCCGGACCCTGACGAGATCTTAATCCGCGGCGTTGGGCTGTGGAGGGTGGTCCGGGCCCCTCAGCGGGCGCAGGCAGCGCAGGAATGCCGTCAGGAACAGGAGTGCACCGAGGGGGCCGGTTACTCCGAAGTACACGATGGCCGCCACTTGCACGCGCTCGAGATGGAGCCACCCGGCCACCCCGTAGGTCGCGGTAGCGACGAGCGGCAAGAGCAGGAGCAGTGCGAACCGGGAGGTCTTGGGACAGCGGGAGAAGAGCGCCGTCTCGCGGTTCGTGGTGGCCGCACGGTGGCGCCCCAGCGCCGCGAAAGTCACCGCAAGCAGCACCGGAAGGAGGATCATCGCGATCATTCCGAGGCGGAGGACGTGCTGCACATAGAAGGCTCCGACCAGGCACACGCTCAGCGATGTGCCCAACCAACCGGGTCGCAACCGATGGGCTTCAGTGCGGAAGCTCAGCCACCAGGCACCTGCGAGCAGGAGGCTGGCCACCGAGGCATGCCCCAGAAAGGCCAGGGCCGAGGGCACGATGGGCGGGGATTCGCGCCAGAGGAAGGTTGACCATACCCCCCAGTAGATTCCCAGACCGGTGACCAACAGGAGCAGGGGTTTGGGGCGTGCGGCGGTCAGGGCACGGCCCGTGGCGAACCAGACGACCGCGACCGAGAGCAGGGCGTGCCATGACAAGGCCGTGATGGCGATACTGAACGGAAAGGGTGCGGAGGCTTCGGTTCCGTAAAGGGTGGAGGCCAAGCCTCCTTCGGTGAGCCAGCCGTAGATGGCGCCCGCCAGAAACAGGGGCCAGAACGAGCCGACCCGCATCACACTCAGTGTGGCGAGGAACAGGTAGGCCAGCGCCGAGTACGCGAGCCAGGTGATGAGCTGGTCTGGCAGGGAGTCGGACGAGCGCCAGGCGCTCCAGAACAGGCGTTCGGACCCGAAGAACAGGATGTATCCCGTGGCGAGTGTGCCGAGCAGGTTCCGGGCGGCGGCTTTCATGGGCTCAGGCCATGAGGGCGGTAATGGGACGGCCGTGATCGATCTCGAGTCGTTTGCGACCCGGAATCTCCAGCGCGCGCGAGTCCAGTCCGAGTTGGTGCAGGATCGTGGCGTGGATGTCGGTGACGTAGTGCCGATGCTCCGTCGCGTGGAATCCGATTTCATCCGTGGCGCCGTGGACCATGCCTCCCTGGAGCCCTCCACCGGCGAGCCATACGCTGAATCCGAAGATGTGATGATCGCGGCCGTCAGAGCCTTGCGATCCCGGGGTGCGCCCGAATTCCGTGGCGAACACCACCATCGTTTCTTCGAGGAGGCCGCGCTGGGCGAGGTCGCCCAGCAGCGCGCCGATGGGCTGATCGACGGCGCGCGCCAGGGATTCGTGGTTGGCCTTCAGACCGGAATGCGCGTCCCAGGCGCCGGCGCCTCCCCCGCCGTGCTGGATCTGCACGAAGCGGACACCGCGTTCCACCAGGCGCCGCGCGGCCAGCAGTTGCATCCCGAACTCGCGGCAGGCGGGCAACTCGAGTCCGTAGCTCGCCCGTGTCTCCGGACTCTCCGCCGAGAAGTCGACGATGCCAGGGACGGACATCTGCATGCGGGCAGCGAGTTCGTAGGACGCGATGCGCGCGGTGAGGGCCGGGTCGGCCGGGTACTCGATCTCGCGCAGGCGATGCAGGGAGCGCAGGAGCGCGAGGGAGGTTTCCCGGTCGCGGGGTGACACGGGGAGCTCGGGCCGTCCGAAGTCGAGCGGATGAGCGGGATCGACACGCAGGGGAACGGCGTCGTGCTGGGGCCCAAGGTAGTGGCCGTCACGGCGATTCCAGTACTCGCGTGTGCCCATGGAAACGAATTGCGGCAAGTCGTCGTTGAGACTGCCGAGTCCGTAGTGCACCCAGGCACCCAGCGTCGGGAAGTCGCCGTCGTTCTGATGTCGTCCCGAGTGGAACTGGGTTTGCGCGCCGTGGTTGCTGTCGGTGGTCCACATGGAACGGACCACGGCAAGGCGGTCGGCGTGCCGTGCGATATGCGGAAACCAATCGCTGATCTCGATCCCGCTTTGTCCATGGGCACGGTAGCCGATCTGGAGCGGATAGAGCGTGTTGCGTTGGTTGCCGTTGGCGTCCGGAACCACCAACCGTTCCAGGGCGAGTTTCTGGGGGTCCTGGACGCTCGCGAACGGGGTTTCGGCGATGGTTTTTCCGGCGTAACGCGTCAGCATCGGCTTCGGATCGAAGCTCTCCACGTGGCTGACACCGCCGTTCATGAACAGCCAGATCACACTCTTGGCGCGCGGGGTGAAATGGGGACGCCCCGCGGCCGTCGATGCCGGGGTATGCGCGACGGCGGCTCGTTGGAGAACGGCGCCCAACGCAAGGCCGGTGAATCCCAGGCCGAGATCGGCGAGGAACGCGCGGCGGGGCAGGGCCGATGGACGGGAGTGCATGGGGCGTGTGCTCAACGCAGGGTGACGAAGTCGTGATGGTTCAGCAGCACCGCGACGAGCTGGGAATGCGCAGGGTCCGCTGCGTGAGCGACGCCCGGAGTGGTCGGGTCGGTCTGGGGCGGCGCGGTGCGCCAGGCGCGAAGGGCGGACTGAGCGGCGTCGAGCTCGGCGGCCGCGGGTCGGTATCCGAGCAACGTGAGGAACGCGGTCTGCACGAAGGTGGCGTCCGAGTTCGAGCGCATCTCCGGGCTGAGACGGAGGGCGGCATCGGCCACGTGCTGGGCGATGGCCGGGGCGGCGTCCAGGACGAGACGGCTGTTGAGGAGCGCGAGAGCCTGCTGCGGGACGATACTTTGCTCCCGGCGATAGCACTCCTTGACCAGTGCGTCGTCGAAGGTGGCGAGCCACGGGTTTCGGTCGTTGTGGGAATGCATGAAGTACAGACTCCGGCGACGGGACTGATCTTGTTCGGCGGGTGGCACGGGGGGGCCGCCGCGAGTCAGATCGAGGCGTCCCGCGTGGATTAGAATGGCGTCACGGATGACTTGGGCCTCGAGTCGTATCGGAGGCCGACGCCACCACAGCGTGTTGTCCGGGTCCAGGGCGAGACGATCTGCGGCGTCGCGCTGGGAGGAGTCCATGCGGTATGCGGCGGAGGTGACGATGCAACGATGCAGATGTTTCAGACTCCAGCCACTGGCGACGAACCCCGACGCCAGCCAGTCGAGCAGCTCAGCGTGAAGGGGAGTCGGGTTCTTGCGTCCGAAATCAAACAGGCTGGGAACGAGGGGGGTGCTGAAGTGGCGGTTCCAGACGTGATTGACCGCCACGCGCGCGGTGAGGGGTTGGCGCGGATCCGTGATCCAGGAGGCAAGCGCGGTGCGGCGTCCGGTGCTGGATCGGGGGAACTCCTGGGAAGGATCGTCCTTGGTGGAATCGGCGAAGCGCGTGGGGGTCCAGGCCGCGCCGGGAAGGGGGGTCAGGGCTTCCTGGCCGGTCACGGGGGCACGGACAGCCAGGCGCGCTTTTTCTAGCGTTTCCCGGGCCTTCGCGAGTTCCTGCGCCGCCGTTTCGCGTTGGGGGGTTTCCGCGTGCGCGTGCTTCTGCCCGGCGAGCGCGGCGGCGCGCGTGGCACGCGCGACGGCGACGGCGCGTTCGGCGGCGACTGCCTCGGCGTGCGAGGAGGCGGGATTCTGGTTCGCGCTGTTCCAGCGATCTCGCAGGGCCTGGGATCGCGCCTCCACACTGCGCCGTTCGGCCTCGGCAACCTGGAGAGCGAGTTCGGCCAGAGCCAGATCCTGCGCGGGCCCCGACTCCGGGAGGCACTCCGGCGTTTCTGAGGGAGGACTCGCTGGAGCCGGGTGCCGGGCAGCGAGGCGGTTTCGTTCGGTGCGAGCTGCCTCCACACGGCGTTGGGCGGCGAGGTGATGCGCTTCCAACACCCAGGGTCGGCGCTCGGGTTCGTAGGCGTCCACGGGCAGGGACACGGGACGAATGAGCAACGGAGCGAAGGCGAGGATGTCCGGCACTCCTGGCTGAATGCGGGTGGTGAGATCCGGACGGTTCTCCTGTCCGCGGACGAACCGGTAGGTGGGAGGATCCAGGTCCCGATCAAACGCGCGGGGCAGGCCATCTCGGGTGAGATCCGGTTCGCCAGGCAGGACGTCGAGGCGCGCGTGGTAGGGTTCGAAGAAGGCGCGCAGGCGATAGTAGTCGACCTGAGGGATGGGGTCGTACTTGTGATCGTGGCATTTCGCGCAGTTGAGGGTGAGGCCGAGGAAGGCCTTCCCCACATGCTCCACCGTGTCATCCAGCCACTGATGACGGTTGAAGAGGAAATAGTTTCGCGCGAGGAATCCGGTGGCGCGCAGACGTTCCAAGTCGTGGGGGTGGGTTTCGTCCGCCGCGAGCATGAGTCGCAGCATCTCGTCGTAGGGGAGATCGGCGTCCAGGGCTTCCACGATCCAATCGCGCCAATGCCAGAGGTGACGTTGACTGTTGCGCAGTTGGTCACCCAGGCCGAAGGGATCGCTGTACCGCCAGATATCCATCCAGTGCCGCGCCCAGCGTTCGCTGTGCCGCGGATCGGCGAGCAGTCGTCCGACGAGGCGTTCGTAGGCGTCAGGGGCCGGGTCGGACGAATCGCGCTCCAACTCCTCGACCGTGGGCGGGAGTCCCACCAGGTCGAGGTACAACCGGCGCACCTGCGTAAGGCGCGGTGCTTCGGGTTGGGCACGGATCCCCCGTCGCTCCCGCGCGCGTTCGAGAAAAGCGTCGATGGGATTTCGCGACAGGGTCGGATCTCGTGTGGGGGGGATCGCGGGGCGTGCCACGGGCCGAAAGGCCCAGTGCTGTTGGGGATCCGGTTCGGGGAGGTCGGGGTCGGGAGCGGGCGCCCCCTGCGTGATCCAGGCGGAGAGGATCTCGAGTTGAGCGGACGTGAATCGTTCGCCCTCGTGCTCGGGAGGCATCCGTTCCTCGGGATCCGCGGAGGCCGCCCGGAGCCAGAGCAGGCTGCGGGTGGGTGCGCCGGGTTCAAAGGCGGGCCCGGTCTTTCCGCCTCGGCGCATGGCGGCCACAGTATCCAGGCGGAGTTGTGCCTTCTGTTTCAGCGCGCCATGGCAGGGATAGCAACGCTGAGCCAGCAGGGGTTTGACGCCAGAGGTGTAGCCGGCCTCCGACGCCCCGGGTTCTGCGCCGCGCGCCGGCCCGAGGCACGTCGCGAAGAGGGTGCTCAGGCAGGCCAGCACGCCGCAGAAAGGCTTGGAGATCCGGGATGGCACGGTGGGGAACGGTGCCGGAAGCATGGCGAAGGAGATCCTGCGAAGTCGATGGCGGATGCCGGCATGGGCGCATGACGGTGGGGCTTGGGGAGGTAGAGCTTCAGGGTTGGGCGCGGATTGCCGATGGACCCGGAGGGGCCGTCCAAGACGGGTCCCCGAACACTCATGTCGCGCACCACTCCGTCCCGATCGATGTCCCGTCTCCGTCCGGTGATCTACGGCGCCTTTCTCCTGGCGACCGTGGGCAGCGCCATCCTGGTCTCGAAACCCAAGGGGGGGGCGGCTCCGGTGGCCAAAGTCCGGGAAGCGATGGTGGAGAGCGCGCGCTATATGGTGCGGCACCTGGATGGCACGGGTCGGTTTGACTACCTGAACTACGTGGATGGCCGACCAGAGCGGGGTCCCGAGCGCTACAATGTGCTGCGCCACGCGGGATCGATCTATGCGCTGGCGCAGTACCAGGACCGATCCCCCGATCCTTTGGTGAGGGATGCCATTTTGCGCGGTGCCGGGTACCTGTTGCGTCGGCACGTGCAGCCCATTCCCGGCAAGAATGGGGTGCTGGGGATCGCCTCACTCCCGGGCGAGGAAGTCACCGGGAAGCAGGCGGAGTTCAAGCTGGGTGGCACGGCTCTGGGTTTGGTGGCGTTGGTGAAGGCCTGGCAGTTGGACCACGCTTCGGTGCCACCCGAGGTGTTGCGGGGCCTGGGTCGGTTCTTGCTGGAGGCGCAGGATGGCGAGGGACGATTCACTTCGCGATTCGACGCTCGCGGGGTGGCGCTGAAGGGGGGCGACTCGGCGTACTATCCGGGCGAAGCGGCGCTGGCTCTGGCCTGCCTGCATCGGGTGGATCCGGACCCGAAATGGCTGGCTGGAGCGAAGCGTGGGATCGGGTACCTCGTGCGTCGCCGTGGGGGAACGGAGGGCGCGGCCTTGCCTGACCACTGGTTGATGTTGGCCGCATCCGAAGTGTACGGGCGCACCGAGGCGGGCACCGCGACCGACCCCGAGCGCGACGCGGCCGTGGCGCACTGCCTGGGCATCGCTCGAGGCATGATGCGCGAACAGCAGAAGACGTCGACGACCCGCGGACTTGCGGGGGCCTTCGGGAGGAGCGGGGCGGTGGCCCCGACGGCGACCCGGTTGGAGGGGTTGATCGCGCTGCATCGCCTGCTTCCCGCCGAGCATCCCGAGCGTGCGGCGCTGCGGACGTCGATCGAGAACGGTCTTGGCTTTCTGATGCGGGGCCAGGTGGCCGAAGGCTCAACGCGCGGCGGCTTCACCCGGGTCTTTCCGCGTGAGGCGGTGAAGGCCGATGCCGGTGTGCGTCGTTCGACGGCGCACCACGAGATCCGCATCGACTACGTGCAGCACGCCTTGAGCGCGATGGTGACCTACGAATCCGGACTTCCGGCCGAGGGGAAGGCGCCCCGCTGGTTGCCGGCGATGTCGGTGGTGCGTTGAAATTGCTTTTGACCCTGATGCGGGTCGACCGACAGCCTTAGCGCGATGAAGCGCCTGGCTGCCGCCCTCCTTTTGGTAGTTGCTGCCTCCTGTTCCACCCGCATGTCCTCGTCCTCGAAGCTGAGCTATCCCGTCACCCGTAAGGATTCAGTCGCAGACGATTACCACGGCACCCGGGTCGAGGATGCGTATCGGTGGTTGGAGGACGACAATTCGGTGGAGACCAAGGGTTGGGTGGAGGCGCAGAACCGCGTCACCACCGCGTATCTGGAGGGGATCCCCCAGCGCGCGGCCATCTCCAACCGGTTGACTCAGCTCTGGAACTTCGAGCGTTGGGGAACTCCTTCGCGCGAGGGCGAGCGCTACTTCGTCTCCCGCAATAACGGGCTCCAGAACCAGTCCGTGCTCTATGCCCTGACCTCGCTCGAGGGCCCGCTGCAGGAGGTGCTGGATCCGAACCGACTCTCCGCCGACGGCACCGTGGCGCTCAGCGGGGCGGCGATCACCGAGGATGGCAGCAAGCTGGCCTATGGCATCGCGCGATCCGGGTCGGACTGGCAGGAGTGGCGTGTGCGCGACGTGGCCACCGGCCAGGATCTTCCCGACCTGGTGAATTGGGTGAAGTTCTCCGGAGCGTCGTGGAGCCGGGATGGACAGGGCTTTTTCTACAGCCGCTACGACGCGCCACGCGAGGATGAGAAGCTCACGCGCGCGAACTACTTCCACAAACTCTACTTTCACAAGCTCGGGACCGCGCAGGCGGAGGACGTCCTGGTGTACGACCGTCCGGATCAGAAGGAATGGAACTTCGGCGGATCGGTGACCGACGATGGCCGGTATCTGGTCATCGTGGCATCGCAAGGCACTGACCCGCGCAACCGCGTCCTGTACCGGGACCTGTCCGCCCCGGGGAGCAAGGTGGTGGAGTTGCTCATGGCGTTCGACGCGGACTACACCTTCCTGGACAACGAGGGCACCACGTTCTGGTTTAAGACCGATCTCGACGCACCGCGCTCGCGGGTGATCGCCATCGATATCACGCGTCCCGGACGCGACCACTGGCGTGAGATCATTCCTGAGGGTGCGGATACCTTGACCGCGGTGTCTGTCGTGGGGAACCGGTTCCTCTGCCATTACCTGAAGGACGCGCGCAGCGTGGTGCGGGTGCACGGACTTGATGGGCGTCTGGAGCGCGAGGTCGATTTGCCGGGCATTGGTTCGGCGTCGGGCTTTGGCGGGAAACGCCATCACACGGAGACATTCTACTCCTTCACCGGATTCACCACACCGGGCGCCGTGTTCCGGTACGATATTGCGGCGGGGAAGAGCACGCTGTGGCGTCAGCCCAAGGTGGCGTTTGACCCGGCGGCCTACGAGACCAAGCAGGTGTTCTTCACCAGCAAGGACGGCACGCGGGTCCCCATGTTCATCACGCACCGCCGGGGCATGGCGCTGAACGGGCGCAATCCCACGGATCTGTACGGCTACGGCGGGTTCAACATCCCGCTGACCCCGTCGTTTTCGGTGTCCATCGCCGCCTGGCTGGAGATGGGTGGCGTCTATGCCGTGCCGAACCTTCGCGGGGGTGGGGAGTACGGGGAGGCCTGGCACAAGGCCGGTACGAAACTGCAGAAGCAGAACGTCTTCGATGATTTCATCGCCGCGGCGGAATGGCTGATCCAGCAGGGTTACACGCGCCCGGACAAGCTGGCCATCGGCGGCGGGAGCAACGGAGGGTTGCTGGTAGGAGCCTGCCTGACGCAGCGTCCGGAGCTCTATGGGGCCGCGCTGCCGGCCGTCGGGGTGATGGACATGCTGCGGTTCCACAAGTTCACCATCGGCTGGGCCTGGACCAGCGACTACGGCAGCAGCGAAAAGCCCGACGAGTTCCGCGCGTTGTACGCGTACTCCCCTTATCACAATCTCAAACCCGGGGTGCGCTACCCCAGTACCATGGTCACGACCGCGGACCACGACGATCGCGTGGTGCCGGCTCATAGCTTCAAGTTCGCCGCGCGTCTGCAGGAGTGCCATGCCGGCCCCAACCCCGTGCTCATCCGCGTCGACGTGAAGGCCGGCCATGGCGCCGGCAAACCGACCGCCAAGCAGATCGCCGAGGCGGCGGATCGTTGGGCGTTTCTGGTTCGGGAATTGAACCTCCGGGTCCGCTGAGCGGCGCCCGGCCAGCCTGCCTGCCATGAGCTCACGCCTCCCCCTTCGCGCGCTGGTGCTCGAGGATTCCGAGTTCGACGCGCGGGTCATGATCCAGGCGTTGCGCACCGCCGGCTACGATGTGCAGTGGCGGCGTGTCGAGACCGCGGCCGGGATGGAGGAGGCCCTGCGCGACCAGGCCTGGGACGTCGTGCTGGCGGATTACAACATGCCGGAGTTCAACGCGCCGCAGGCGTTGCGCATCCTGCAACAGGCGGCTCTCGATGTGCCCTTCATCATCGTCTCCGGCGGCATCGGCGAGGATGTGGCCGTGTCCGCCATGAAGGCGGGGGCGCACGATTATGTGATGAAGGGCAATCCGGCACGACTGCTCCCGGCAGTGGAGCGCGAACTGCGCGAGGCCGTGGTGCGCCGAAAACAGCGCGAGGCCGAGGCCCAGCTGCGGGACAGCGAGCTTCGCTACCGCAGCCTATGGGAGACGTCGCCCGACGCCGTGCTTCTCTGTGACGCGGAGGGACGGATCGGGTTCGCCAACCCTGCGGCGGAAGTGGTGTTCGGGTTGCCCGCCGCCAATCTGGTGGGACGCCTTCTGGACTCCTTGGAACCTGGCCCCGGGGGCGGCTTGCGCGCGGCCCTGGCCATGGCGGCCGAGGCGCCCTTGGGTCAGACCAACCGTGCCCTCGTGGAGGGTCCCGCCCTGCGTGATGACGGGCGCGAGATCCTGCTCGAAGTGGCCTCCAGCCGTGTGGAATTGCCGGATCGCGCCTGGTTCGTGCTCTTCGCTCGCGACATCACCGAGAAACGGCGCAATGAGACGGAGTTGCAGTCGCGCCAGGAGCAGATGCGGGCCGCTCGCGAGATCCAGCAGCGTCTGTTCCCACGTCGCGCTCCCGAGATCCCCGGATTCGACGTAGCCGGCACCTCCGTGCCGGCCGACGCCACGGGCGGCGACTACTACGACTTTCTGCCCATGGTCGACGGCCACCTCGGACTGGTGGTGGCGGATGTCAGCGGACATGGCCTCGGGCCGAGTCTGCTGATGGTGGAAACCCGCGCTCTGCTCCGGGTCGTGGCCCGGAATCGGGTGGACCCCGGCGAGATCCTGACCCGAGCCAATCGCGTGTTGTCCGAGGATGTGGACGGCACCAGCTATGTCACGCTGCTGTTCGTGCGCCTCGATCCGCGCACGGGCGAACTGGTGCACGGCAACGCCGGGCACCCTGCGGGGCTGGTCCTGGACGCGGAAGGCGCCATCAAGGCCCAGTTGCGCAGCACGGTCGGCCCGCTGGGCTTTGCCATGGATTCCCCGCCGAGACCGGTCCAGCCGGTGCGCATGCTGCCTGGAGATTTGCTGGTGCTCTACACGGACGGCATCCGGGAAGCGCGGCGCGGGGGGGCGGCGGACGGAGAGGAGTTCGGGTTGGAGCGGATGCTGGAGGTGTTTCGCCAGCACCGCGAGGTGTCCTCCGAAAACCTGGTGCGCACGCTGTGCGACACGGTGATGCGGTTTCTGGAGCCGAGCGCGCCGGAGGACGACATGACGGTGGTCATCGTGCGCGCCGTGGATAAAAGGGATTGAATAATCGCCGGGCCGGCCGGCGTCCCTCATCGTGAGTACTCCATGCTGAAACACGCCGCCCTCGCCGCGGGCTCGCTCCTGATCGGCGCCGTGCTGCTGATACTGGGGGCGATCATGCCGGTCCACCTGCGTTGGGTGGATCGGGAGGTGCTTGCTTTGTCAGGGCGTGGCACTCCGTCGGTGATCGATCTGGCGCGCCGTGCCGCCTCGGAGTCGAGGGTGGGACCGGCCCTCTGGCTGGGCGCGGAGTCCACGGCGCCCGAGGATTCCGAGTTCGGGGTGCTCATGGCGCAGGCGCGGGACCGGGATCCGTCAGCGGGACGATGGGGCGGAACGGCCCCGTGGCTGGATCGGCAGCTCTCCACGGTCGGGGTTGGAGCCTTGGTGGACGAACCGACTTTGCCCTGGGTTTTGCCGGAAGCCACGCGCGCGCTTCTGCTGCGCGCGTTGACGCCGAGTTCCGATCCCACGGTCATGGCGCTGCTGGCGGCGCGAAGCGTGTCGGGAACGAGGATCCTCCCTGCGGTCGGCTCGGCCTCCGGCCAGCCCCTGGATGCCGCACTCCTGATCGGTGCCACGCTGGCCGAGACACGACGGGTACATCCGGATCTGGCCCGCGAATGGGAACGGGCAGCCTTGGCGTTGAAGCAGGGCCGTGACTCGGTCCTGCTCGAGCAGGCCATGCTCGACCTTCTGGGGTTGGCGCGCGTGATGGATTGGGAACAGATGGCCTACCTGGTGGAACGCTGCGAGGATGTGGCGTCTCTCGGCGTGTTGGTCTCGGTATCGGGGGGGGACGAAGCCCGATGGCGTTCCCTGTTTGCCATGGTCGCTCTGGAAGGTAGGGCGCGTCCGATCGCCCAGTATCTGGCGCGTCATGGGGAAACCGGGTTTGGCACCTTACGATCCACCCTGCCCGCAGGCAGCGGTGCCCAGCAGGCTCTGGTGGGTACCGGATACCCGGTGCATGAGCCGGGGGGCCGGTCGCGCCTGACGACGATGCCGGCCGTGGCGCCGGTGTTCGACGGGTTGCTGCAACTCGTGCTGCGCGCGCGCCGATTTGCCCTGCTGCTCAAGTACCTCTTCTGGTTTGATGGCGCGTTCTTCCTGATCCACGGACTCTGGCGATTGGGGCAGGCGGCCCGGGCCCGCCGCGGCATCGCCCGTGATTTGGCTCGGCCAGATCTTGGATTGCAGGCGGTGTTTGCGTTGGTGCTGTCGATCTTGTGTGTGCTCGGGACGGAGCGGTTGCTGTTGACCGCGGAAACCACGGCGCCGCCGCGCAGCAGTCCCGCCAAGCCTGGCGCGGGATTGACGGCGGGGCGCTTGCGTTTTGAAGTGCCTCAAGCGAAGAAGGGAACCATGAACGAGAAGATGCTGGGGATGCTGATCGCGTTTTTCGTGATCCAGTGTGCCCTCTACGCGATGGGTTTGGGGCGGGTGCGACACATCCGCGACCAACCGGTGGAGGATTCGGTGAAACTCAAGCTGCTCGACAATGAGGAATCGATGTTCGACGCGCCGCTCTATCTGGGCATCGCCGGAAGCGTGCTGGCGTTGGTGCTGCGGCTGACCGGGTTCGAGGGGGTCAGCCTGATGGCGTCCTATTCGTCGACCCTGTTCGGGATTCTCTTCTGCTTCCTGCTCAAGGTGGTGCATGTGCGTCCCTACCGGCAGCGGCTGATCCTTGACTCGTCCCGGGAGAATGCATGAACCGATCGATCCTCCTGGTCATCTGCGACTTCTTCATCCTGACGCTGCTGTCGTTCGTCCAGATCGACCCCACGCGTCCCATGGAGGGATTGCCGGAGTCGGGCGAGGTGTCGGAGGTGTCGGCCCCGGCGATGAGCAACATGGTGGCCAGCCTCACCGCCGCGCTGGAACTGGAGCGGCGCGAACGCGAATCCCTGACCAACGCCCTGGCCATGACCAGCGCGGAGTTGCGGGAGCGTCGTCGCCTGTTGGAGGAACGTGAACGCAGCCTGGCTTCCACCCAGGAACGCCTCGCGACGACCGAAACCGAGGCTCGGCGCCTGTCGGAGGAACGCGCGCGGTTGGAACGAGGTCAGGCCGAGGCCACCGCCAGCATCCGTACGTTGCGTCAGGCCTTCGAGTCCACCCAGCAGGGCGCGGCGGCGCTCCAGGAGCGCCTCGCGGATTCCACGCGGGTGGAGGCGGAAACCAAGGCGCGCGCCGAGCAAATGGCTCAGGAACTCGCGCGCCGGGAACGCGAGGCCCGCGAACTGCAGGAAAAGCTCGCCCAACTCGATGCCTCACGAGAAGCCATGCGCGAGGAGAAGCAGAAGATCGAACTGAGCCTGCGCGAACGCGAGACGGAGGTACGCCTCACGCGTGGCGAAGTGGCGCAACTGAGTCAGCAGCTGACGGTGGCGCAGACGGAAAAGGCGCAGTTGGCCCAGACCGCCGCCAACCTCTCCACCAACGTCGGCGTGCTGGCGGTGAAATCGGCCGCCATCCAGGAGGAGATGGAACGACAGCGGCGGCTGTCCGCCAACGCCATCTACTCGGACTTCCTCTCGAATCGCGTCAGCCTCGCCTCGGCCGGTGTCACCCGCGGCACGCTGGGACAGGAGGTGAGCCGCGAGCGCGCGGCCGCAGTGGTGCTCGTCCGACTCGGCTCGAACGTCGTCGCCGTGACGCATCTCGAATCCACCGCCCTGCGACTGTGGCCCGCCGATGCGCCCTGGTCCTCCTTTACCCTGCGCCTGGCGCGGGGGGGAGCCGAGGTGGCTCCGTCCTA
>JADLFD010000114.1 GCA_020845805.1 Verrucomicrobiales bacterium
AAATCCTGGCTCACGGGTGGGTTGCTGTTGGGCATGATGATGGTGCCCACCGTGACCGTGGCGTTGACGGAACGGATTCGGGGATTGCCGCGCGCGTACGTGGAGGCAGCGGCGGGTCTCGGGTTGAGCCGGTCGCAGATCATCTGGTCGGTCATTTTGCCCCAGAGTCTGACCGGTTGGCTGACGGGCACCCTGCTGGGGTTGGCGCGCGCGGCCGGGGAGACGGCGCCCATCATGTTCACGGCCACTATTTTTGCCGGGGCGACGATTCCTTCCGGCGTGAAGGAGAGTCCGGTGCTGTCGCTGCCGTATCATATCTTCGTGTTGTCCCAGGATTCGTTCGACCCGGCGGTGGGGGCGCGGGTGTGGGGGACGGCGGTGGTGTTGTTGGGCGTGGTGGGTGGATTCAGTTTGTTGGCCTTGTTGTTTCGCGTGCGGCAACACGAGGAGGCGCGTCATGACTGAGCAGGTGGAGGGAGAGGAGGCGTTACTGGAGGTGCGCGGATTGACCGTGAGTGCGGGGGCGAGGTCGATTCTGCGCGCGGTGAGTCTGCGCTTGGAGGCGCGGAGTTCGTGGGCGGTGGTGGGGCCTTCGGGGGTCGGGAAGAGCACCCTGTTGCGGTGTTTCAACCGCCTGGTGGATCTCACGCCAGCGTTGCGCGTGGCAGGCGAGGTTCGGTTCCGTGGGGTGTCCGTCCGTGGGGCGGACGTCGACGTGGACGCCTTGCGTGCGCGGATGGGATTTCTGTTTCAGCAGCCGGTGGTATTCCCGAGGTCCATTCGGGAGAATGTGTGGTTTGGGGCCCGGCGTGTGCGGGGCTTGGGGCGCGGGGCCTTGGAGGCGTTGGTGGAACGGGTTCTGGTCGCGGCGGGGCTGTGGGAGGAGGTGAAGGATCGGCTGACGGAACCGGCCGCACGCCTTTCGGTAGGGCAGCAGCAGCGGCTGTGTCTGGCCCGGGCGCTGGCGATGGAGCCCGAAGTGCTGCTGCTCGACGAGCCGACCAGCGCGCTCGACGCGCACTCCCGAGCGTTGGTGGAGGATTCGCTGCAGCGGCTGCGGGTGGTGTGCCCGTTGGTTCTCGTCACGCACGACCTCGAGCAGGCGCGCCGCCTGACGGATGGGATGGCATCGCTGGAGCGACGAGGGGAGGCGGGCGAGTTGGTGCGGTTCGAGCGTTGGTAGGGAGGGGAGCGGAGGGGGGTGGGGTCAGCGTTCCTTGCGCTTTCGACCGGGGAGGAAATAGGCTGGGGCCGATGGAAGGGGAGCTCTGCATCCGGATGCTCAAGGCGTTGGCGGATGAAACGCGCTGGCGGATCGTGCGCGAGCTGCTGGTCAGGACGATGACGGCCGGGGAATTGACCGCGGCGCTGGGCGCCACGGCCTACAACGTGTCGAAGCATCTCCGGATCCTGCGCGAGGCGGGCATCGTCGAGACCGCCAAGGAAGGCAAGACCCTGCAGTGCCAGGTGGTGGACGCGTTCCGTCAACGGCTGACGAAGAACCGGAGTCAGCTGGATCTCGGGTGCTGCACCTTCCGCTTCTTTGCGCCGTTGCGATCTCCGCGGGCCGTGGTGCGCCGCCGCTGACATTGACGCTCACACCGACGCCGCCGCTGGCGTTAAATCGGGCGATGGCGAGGGGCGGGGCGGTCAGGGAATCGGACGAACGGACACGGGGCCGAGCGCGGGCTGGGCCGTGGCCGGGTCGGCATCGAGGGTGGGGAGTGGCGGAGCGCGCCAGAGGTGGGCTTTGCCGGCCGAATTGATGGCCACGAGGAGGGTGTTGTCCGGTGAGAACAGGACCCGCTCGAAGAGGGATCCCTCGCCGGCGAACGAGGCGACTTCATGGCGGGTTTCGACGTCCCACAGTTTCACGGCTTCGTCCTTGGCACTGGCGGAGGCGAGTCGTTGGCCGTCGGGCGAGAAGGCGACGTCATGGACGCCGAGCAGGTGGCCGCGCAGGGAGTCCAGCGGGTCGCCGCTCGCGGGGTCGAAGAGGTGGACCAACCCTTCGCGTGAGGCGAGGGCGAGCAGCGTGGCATCCGGGGAGAACGCGGCGCCGGACGAGCCCCAGAACTCGCTGGTGATGGTGGCGCGGGTGGTGCCGGTGGTCAGGTCGACGATGGCCAGGGTGTTGGCTGGGCCGGGCAGGGCGAGGAGCATGCCGCGGGGGGAGAACGCGGGGCGGCCACGCAGGGGGCGGTAGCCCGGGCTGGAGGCCGCCAGTTCACGAAACTCCCAGGTGCGTGTGTCCCATCGGCGCAAGGCGGTGCCCGGTTCATCGGTGACCAGGAAGCGGTCCTGATCGACCAGCGCCAGAGGCAGCACTGGCCGGCCGGCGGTGGATGGGCGGATCGGGGTCTCCACCACCCGCCGGGTGGGGCGATCGAACACCGTCAGGGCTCCGCGCGTGCTGGCGTACAGGCGGGAGCCATCGGCGGAGGCGAGCAGGCGATCGACCTCGCGTCCCAGGGATTCGAGATGTTCGAGGTGCTGCAGGGTCGTGGCGTCCCAGACATTGACTCCCTCCCCCGGGCTCAGGCTGAAGAGCAACCGTCCGTCCGCGCTGAATTCGAGGGCGGAGACGCGCATGGGAAGTGTTTCGAAATTGAGCGCCCGTCCGGTGCGCTCGGCATCCCAACCGAAGAGAGTGCCGTCCTTGCACCCGCTGAGCAGGGTTTTTCCATCGGCGGAGAGGGCCAGGCAATTGACCTCGGAGAGGTGGCCGCGGAGGACGGCCAGGTCGCGTAGGCCGGGGATGTCCCAGATACGGATGGTTTGGTCCGCGCCCGCGGAGAGGAGACGTCGGCCGTCGGGGCTGAACACCAGACTGGGAACCCAGGAGGAGTGGCCGGTGAGGACCCCTTCGGCCGCGCCGTGGGTGGTGGAATGCAGGCGGATGGAGGAATCGACCTCCAGAAAGGAAGGGCCGATGGCCAACAACGTGCCGTCAGGGGAGAACGCCAGGGAGCCGATGGCCTGCTCAAAGGCTTTGAACCGGGTCCGAACGCGACCTGTGCCGGCGTCCACCACCTGGACCGAGCCGCCCTCGGTGAACGCGAGTTGGCGTGCATCGGCGGAGAACGAGGCCGTGGCGAAGGCGAGGAAACGGGGCACCGAAGCGAGGCGCACAACGCGGGGCGCGCCGTCAGTCGGGGCAAGGCTCCAGGTTCGGATGGTTCCGTCCTCGCCGAACCCGACCAGTTGCGAGCCATCCGAGGTGAAGGCGAGCGCGAGAAGCGTGGTGTCGACGTCGAACTCGGCGGTGGCGGAGCCGGTGTCCGGGGGGGACCAGACCTGGAGGAGGGACCGGCGGGGAGCGACATGGACGGCGAAGGCGACGCGCGCGTCCGCGGGGGAAGCGGCGCAGACGCCGGGCCGGCCGCGGGAACGAACTTCGGTGAGGATCGTCCTACGAGGGAGATCCCAGAGGACGACGGAGCCGGCGCGGTCGAGGGAGACCAGGATCTGGCCATCACGGGAGAGGGCGAGACTGGTGAGCGTGTTGGGCTGGCGGGGCAGGGTAAAGCGGGCTTCGTTGCGGGAGCGGTTCCAGAAGTAGCGCCACTCCCATTGGCGCAGGTCGGGTTCCGGCTCGGGGGCGGCGCCGCGGGCGGGGGGATCGGAGGGGGGCCGTCGGCGGTGACGTTCCAGGAGGTCCACGGCACGGCCGTAGTTATTGGCCTGCAGCGCCTGCTGCACGAGGTTCATGTCCGAGTTGTAGGCGCGGTGCAGGGCGCTGCGCTGCGCCAGTTCGGCGCGGCGGCGCTGGCTGGCTTCCTCGCGCTGCGCGTCTTCGGCGACGCGACGGAGTCGGGTTTGCTCGAGCTCGGCGCGGGTGGCTCGCACCGCCTGCCAGCTGCTGATGGCGGCGGCGGCGAGTAGGACGGTGAGGATGAGAGCGGCGGCGCCGACCAGGCCCCGGTTGCGCTGCACGAACTTGGCGAGGCGATAGCCGCGGCTGGGAGGGCGGGCTTCGACTTCCTCCCCGCGCAGGTAGCGGAGGATGTCAGCGGCGAGGGCATTGGCGGTCGCGTAGCGCAGCTGCCGATCCTTCGCGATGGCCTTCATCACGATGCAGTCGAGGTCCCCCTGGATTTGGCGTGAGAGGCGGACGAGTTCGGTGCCGCGGGCGGAAGCGACCGCGGCAGCCGCGGCGGGATCGAGCGCAAGGAGCCGGGCGGAGGGTCGCGGGGGTTCGACTTCGCGGATGGTCCGCCGCATGGCATCGAAGCCGGAGTCGATCAGTTCACGGCCGTCGAAGGGGGGCGTGCCGGTGAGCAGTTCGTAGAGCAGGACGCCGAGGCTGTAGATGTCACTCCGGGTATCGAGATCGAGCCCGCTCATTTCCGCCTGTTCCGGACTGACATAGGCCGGAGTGCCGAGGAACTGGGCGAGGGCGGTGAACTGAGTGTGTTCGGAGAGGCGATGTTCGATGGCTTTGGCGATGCCGAAGTCGATGACCTTGGGCAGGGGTTCTGCGTCGTGGCGGGTGACGAGGATGTTGGAGGGTTTGATGTCGCGGTGGATGACGCCTTTTTGATGCGCGTGCTGGATGGCGTGGCAGACCTTGACGAGCAGTTCGAGGCGCTGACGCACCCCGAGGCCGGCGTCGTCGCAATACGCGGTGATCCGCGGACCCCGCACGAGTTCCATGACGAAGAACGGGCGCCCCTGGCTGGTGGTGCCGGCATCGAGGACCCGGGCGATACCGGGATGGTCCATGAGTGCCAG
>JADLFD010000115.1 GCA_020845805.1 Verrucomicrobiales bacterium
CAGTTGATCGGGGGTGGCAGGGTAGGTGTTCGTTGTCATCGCGAGCAGCATGCCGCATCGGGGGGGACATCTATGGTCCACCCTCCCAGGAATCTGAGCTGGCCGCGGAGCGGAGGTGGGACGGGGAAGTGCCGCGCGAGGTGCGGGGGAGGGCGGCGACTGGGTCGCCGCAGTCGTGCGCCGGTGAAGCCGCCCACTTGGCGGGGTGGAAGTCCCTGTCAGGCTGAACGCGTACCAGCCTGTGACCGAAGGCTATGGTTCGTCTCAAGACGACCCGATCGAGCGGAAAGCCGGACGCGGGAAAACCGCCCGTCCGGTTTGGAGGGAGGGGTGGCGGCGCCGCCGACACCTCGGACCCCATCGAGGAGGGAAAGCAGGCGGCAACGCAACTTTCGGCCGGGTGCGGCGTTGGATTTCGTGCTGACCTGCTTGAACACCGGGTCGTGCTGGTTGGCGAGCCTGGGGGACGCGCACGGCCCGGTGAGAATTTAGTGGGGGACGGGACATTTCGCGGAAGCCGGCCGGGCGAGGAATGGCTTTCCAGTGCGCTCTTTAGCCGGTAAAGGAATGGCGTGCCGTTCCAGAATCGCACTGGTGAAGTGGTCCTCCGAGGGATCGCCGCATCCCCCGGCGTGTGCCGCGGGCGGGCGGTGGTCTGGAAGGAGGAGCCGGGTGCGATTGTGCGGCGCGAGATCGGGGAGGGGGAGGTATCGGCGGAGTTGGAGCGGTTGGAGCAGGCGTTGATCACCGCGCGGCACGAGGTGAACCAACTGCAGAAGAAGCTCGCGGACGCCATTGGGGCGAAGGACGCGAGCATCTTCGAGGTGCACCTGTTGATCCTGGAGGATCCGGTGCTGTTGAACGAATCCGCGCGCCGGGTGCGGGAGGAGCGGGTGAACGCGGCGTTTGCGTTCTCGGAGGTGGCGCGTCATTACGTGGCGATGCTGGGGTCGGTGGACGACCCGTTTTTCCGGGAGCGTGCGACGGACATCCGGGACGTCACGCAGCGGGTGCAGAACCACCTCGCGGGCGAGGGACCGCGGGGGGCGCCGCCGGTGATGACGGAGCCCGGGGTGATCGTGAGTCACGATCTGACTCCTTCGATGACCGCGCAGCTCGACCGGTCGAAGGTGCTTGGTTTCGCGACGGATGTGGGGAGCGTCACCTCGCACACGGCCATCCTGGCCAAGTCTTTGGGCATTCCCGCCGTGGTGGGATTGCACGAGGCGATCGGCGCGATTTCCCCTGGGGAGACGATCCTGTTGGACGGCTACACCGGCTCGGTGTTTCTGCGACCCACGGACCAGACCCTGTTCGAGTATGGGCAGTTGGCGCGGCGGCGCATCGAGCTGGAGGACCGGCTGAAGGAGATCCGGGACGAGCCGGCGGTGACCCTGGACGGGAAGCGCATTGTGCTCTCGGCGAACGTTGAGATGGCGGAGGATGCGGGGGCGGTGCGGGAATCGGGAGCCGAAGGCGTGGGCCTGTTTCGTACGGAGTACCTTTTCCTGCACAGCCCGACGCTGCCCGACGAGGAGGCGCAGTACCTGGCCTATCGCACGGTGGCGGAAGGGGTGGTGCCCCACGGGGTGATCGTGCGCACCCTGGACATCGGAGGGGACAAGTTCATCACGCACCTGCCGATGCCCAAGGAGGTGAACCCGTTTTTGGGGTGGCGTGCGATCCGGTTCTGTCTGCAGCAGCCGGAGCTGTTTCGCACCCAGTTGCGCGCGATCCTGCGGGCCAGTGCCCACGGGTCGATCCGGCTGATGTACCCGATGATCTCGGGCGTGGAGGAGGTCCTGGCGGCGAACGCGATGCTGGAGGAGTGCAAGGCCAGCCTTCGCGCGGAGGGCCATGCCTTCAACGAGGGACTGGAGGTCGGGGCCATGATCGAGATCCCGTCCGCGGTGATGATCGCGGACCAGTTGGCCGAGCACGTGGCGTTTTTCAGCATCGGCACCAACGACCTGATCCAGTACACCCTGGCGATCGACCGGCTGAACGACCGCATCGCGCATCTGTACGAGCCCACGCACCCCGCGGTGCTGCGACTGATTCGCAGCACGGTGGAGGCAGCGCACGCGCGCGGCCGCTGGGTCGGCGTGTGCGGCGAAATGGCGGGCGATCCGGTGCTCGTGCCGCTGCTATTGGGTCTGGGAGTGGATGAACTCAGCGCGGCGCCGGCCTCCGTGCCCCGCATCAAGCATCTCGTGCGCCGCTGTCGCATGGGGGAGGCGCGCGAGCTCGCGGAATGGGCCGTCAAACAGTCGCGAGGTTCCTGCATCCTGCAGCGCGCGGAGGCGTTGGCCCAACGGCTGGCGCCCATCCTGTTTTCCGAATCGAAACCGACTCTGACGAATTTGAATCCGGCGGAGGTGGATGCCTCGGCCTCGGCTTCCCTTTGAACGCATGAAAGCACTGATTCTGGCGGCGGGTTATGCGACCCGCCTTTATCCCCTGACCCTGACGCAGCCGAAGCCGCTCCTGCCGGTGGCGGGCCGGCCGATGGTGGACTACGTCCTCGACAACCTCGCGCCCATTGGCGGGATCGATCGCGTCTACGTGGTGACCAACGCCAAGTTTGCCGACCACTTCTCGCGTTGGGCGGAGGACTACAAGCGGCGCAAGCACGCCTTCGATTTCTCCATCGTGAATGACGGGTCGACCGACGACACCAACAAGCTGGGCGCCATCGGCGACCTGCACCTTGTGCTCACCCGGGAGAAGGTGGATGACGATCTGATCGTGGTGGCGGGGGACAATCTGTTCAGCCAGGCGCTCACCGGATTTGGCGAAGTCTGCCGTGCGCGGAACGCGCCCGTGTTGGGCATCTACGACGTGGGCAGCCTCGATCTGGCGAAGCGCTACAGCACGGTGACCCTCGACGAGGACGGTCGCATCACGAGTTTCGTGGAGAAGCCCCCGCAGCCGACCAGCACCCTGACGGGCATTGCGCTGTACTACTATCCCAAGCACACCCTGCCGCTGATCCGCGAGTACGTCGCCGCAGGGAACAACCCGGATCAGCCGGGTCGCCTCGTGCAATGGATGTGCCAGCGCACTCCGTTCTACACCTGGCAGGTGCCTGGGATGTGGTATGACATCGGGTCGAAGGAGACCTTGGACGAAGCCAACCGCATCTTTGCGAAGCCTTAGCCGCGCGCGGCGTCGGGCCGGCGGTCGCCGGACCGACGGTGGGCGATGGCTGGACGCGCCGCGATTGCCTGGGACCGCCTCGCTCCCGCGACCTTCGCTCCCGACGCCGTGAATCTCCTCGTAGACGCCGCGCGGTGGCTGACGTTGAAGGTGCTCGGCGTGGCACTGATCGTGGTGGTCGTCGGTGGGTTGGCGCTGGTCTGGGATTGGGAGAAGGAACGGCGCGGCTGGGAGCGCCAGGCCGCGGTGGTGCGGCTCGAGGTGGAAACCGCGTTACGCGACTGGCGCGAATTGAGGAGCAAGCTCCTCCATGCCGAGCGCGCCCTGCAACAGTTGGAGGCGTCGCGACCCAACCCGATTCTCAACCCCAGCGACTATCTCGCGTGGCGTGCGCGGTTCCAGGCGGCCGAGGCCGCGGTGGAGGCTGCCCGCACTGCGCGGGATCGTGCCAAGACCGTGTATGATACGGGTCGCGTCCGACTCGCCGGACTGGAACAGCAGTTGGCCACCGTGGCCACCGAATGGCAGGCCTCCGTCTTCCGCCACCGTGGAGTGATCCTGATCTCGGTGACCGCCTTCCTGCTCGCCCCGTTCGCCTGGAGTGCGTTCTGGTACTTCGCGGTCGCTCCCCTCGCATCCCGGGCGCGTCCGCTCGTCCTGTTGCCCGCGGACCCGCGCGCTCTCTGCCGCGTCGGGGCGACCGGCAAGGTGGTGACCCTGGACGTGGTGCCGGAACGCCCGCTGGTGGCGCGCATGGACTGGGTGCAGCAGTACGCACCCGGCCTGGAGAAGCGCACCCGGTTCCTCTTCACCTGGCATTCGCCGCTCATCAGTTATGCGTCGGGGCTGCGGGAGATGACCGAGGTTCGCGTGCGCGCCGGCGCCGAGCCCGGGCGGGTCAGCCTGACCTCGGCGACGGATCCGAACGCCTACCTGCTGGTGCTGGAATTGAACGAACACCCGGGGGTGGTCCTGCGACCCGGCGTGGTGGTGGCGCTGGCGGGGGACATCCAAATGCGCAGTCGGTGGCGGCTGGGCAGCCTGCACGCCTGGGTGTCGGGTCGGGTCCGGCACGTTCTCTTCTCTGGCACGGGCCTGGTCGTGGTCACGGGCCACGGCGGGGTGGATTGGTGTGCGGCGGAGCAGGCGGTGGTGATCGAGGAGGCGTTGGTCCTGGGGGCGGATGGTCGAACGGCGATGGAGACCGTGCGCACCGAGACGTTCTGGCCGTATTTCCGGGGGCGAACTTCGTTGTTCGACCTCCGTTTCTCGCAGGGCCAATCATTCCTGCGTCAGACCGCGGCGGGGTCGGCGGAGACGGGACGGCCCCGGGCGTTTCCCCGAACCTTGGAAGGGATCCTCAACGGCGTGGGCAAGTTGTTGGGTTTTTAGCCAGGGTCGGGTAACACGTGGCGGACCGTTGGGTCGGTGGTCGTGGAACCGGCCGGACCAGAGAGAGCGGCGGCGCGGAAAGGACGATCAATGCAGGACTCTGCGAGCAGATGGGGTGGAACGGCGGGCGGCCACGCGTGGGCCCGATCCGGGGCCGTCGATGGCTCTGTCGGCAGAGGGAACGAACCCTCCGACGGCGCGAAAAGCCGGTCGCCCCGTGACTCGTCCAGCGTACCGCTGAGCTTGTTTTCCCGACTCCGACAATGATTCCCCTCGTGATCCTCGCGGTGGCCCTGGGGCTGGGCTTGATAGGCGTCCTCCTGATCGCGCTGCTGCTCCGGCGGGGATATCGTCGCCGTCGCAGGGAGAACTCCGCGAGTGGCCTATCGGACTCGAGCAGCGCGCCCTTCCTCTGGGCCGACTCCGGCTCGTCCTCCAGCCACGATGGTGGGGGCGGCGACTCCGGGCATGCGGGAAGCAGCGGCCTCGACGGCGGAGGGGATGGCGGCGGCGGGGGTGATGGCGGTGGCGGCGGTGGTGGGGACTGAGGGGCCGGCCGGCGGCTGCGGGATTCCCGATCGTGCCCGGTCTGGCGCTTCGGTTTTCTTTCCTCGACGGAATCACCTCACTTCAGCCCGGCTTGGTCTACGCGAGCAGATCGCGGATCACGTGGCCATGGACGTCGGTGAGTCGGCGGTCGATTCCGTTGTGGCGGAAGGTGAGCTGGGTGTGATCGATGCCCAGCAGGTGCAGCATGGTGGCGTGGATATCGTAGACTTGCGTGGGGTTCTTGCGATCCGCGGGCTTGTAGGCCCACTCATCGCTGGGACCGTAGGTGGTGCCGCCGCGGATTCCGCCGCCGGCCATCCAGGTGGTGAAACAATACGGGTTGTGGTCGCGGCCTTTGCCACCCTGCGTGGAGGGCATGCGTCCGAATTCGGTGGACCAGATCACCAGCGTATCGTCGAGGAGTCCGCGCTGTTTCAGATCCTGAATGAGTGCGGCGGCGCCGCGCGCCATGCCGGTGGCCAGGGGGCCCTGGTCGCGTTCGATATCCTCGTGGGAATCCCAGTTGCGCCGGGGGAACCCGTTGTCGTTGCCGGACCAGATTTGGACGTAGCGCACGCCGCGTTCGAGGAGGCGGCGTGCGACGAGGCATTTCCGTGAGAAATAGTCCGTTTCCTCGAGCGGATTGATCTCCTTGTCGAACGAGGACCGGCCGTGGTCGAGGCCGTAGAGTTTGAGGATGTGGGCGGGTTCGTGCGCGATGTCGAGTGCCTCGGGGGCGGCGAGTTGCATGCGCGCCGCGAGTTCGTAGGCGCGGATGCGCGCGTCGAGCCGGGGGTCGTCGGTGCGGGAGCGGGCGTGCTGTTGGTTGAGGGAACGCAGGATCTCGCGTGATTCCTTCTCGGAGGCCTCGGAGAGAAACGGAGCGGCGGGCGGGTGCAGGTGGGCGATGGGGCGGTCGGTACCCGGGTAGATCATGACGCCCTGGTGCTGGCCGGGGAGGAAGGCATTATCCCAGTTCTTCGAGCCGTTGGAAGCGAAGCCACGGTGGTCGGGCAGGACGACGAAGGTGGGGAGATTTTCGTTGAGTGTGCCGAGTCCGTAGCTCACCCAGCAGCCGGAGCCGGGGAATCCCGGGAGGAGAAAGCCAGTGGTTTGGAGGAGCGTGCCCGCGCTATGCACACCGCTCTTGCTGGTGACGTTGTGGATGAAGGCCAGCTCGTCGGCCACGGCGCCCAGCGCGGCGACGGGCTCGGCGAGGAGCTTGCCGCACTGGCCGTAGGGCCGGAACGGCCAGACCGGGGCTTTCCAGGGACCCAGTCCGTCCTGGAAAGCCTCGACGGGTTCGCCGAAATCGGAGGGTTGCCCGTGTCGTTTGACCAGCTCGGGCTTGTGGTCGAAGAGGTCGATGTGACTGGCGCCGCCGGCCATGAAGAGTTGCACCACGCGTTTGGCGCGTGGGGCGTGATGCGTGCCGAGGCGCAGGGGCGCCCCGCTGGCGGCACGGAGCGATTCCGATCCCAGGAGGTGCGCCAGGGCGATGCCGCCGAGGCCACCACCTGAGCGCCAGAGGAACTCACGTCGCGAGGTGAGGGCGGGGGCCGCGCCGCGGTGGAAAGGGCTTTGGGGAGGCATGGTCGGCGTGGGGAGGGGAAGGGTCAGTCGACGAACACGAACTCGTTGAGGTTCAGCAGCACGCGGCAGGTGGCGGCGAGGCCATGTTGCTGCGTGTAGGCCGTGAGGCGCGCGCGTTCCTCCGCCTCGGGCTCCCGCTGGAGGGCGTGGCGGAACGCGTGGGCCACCTGGGTCTCGGCGGAGTCAGAGCATTCGGCTTTCACGCGCTGCGCAAAATGCTGCGCCATGGCCACGGTGAGGCGGCTGTTGAGCATGGCTAGCGCCTGGAGCGGTGTGAGCGTTTCGTTCCGTCGGTCGACGCGCATCGAGGGGTCGGCGCAATCGAGGGCGACCATGAACGGTTCCTGCTGGGAGCGGACCAGGAAACGGTAGACCGATCGGCGGTGGCTGCGGGGATCCTCCGGGTCATGGAGGTGGTACTGGTAGTGCGGCGAGTGCTCTGGCTTCTCGATGACAAAATCCTGGAAGCCGGGGCCGAACGGGGTGGGGTCCAGCTTTCCTGAGACTGCGAGGATCGCGTCGCGCACGGATTCCGCGTCGAGACGGCGCGGGTTCATGCGCCAGAGCAGACGGTTGTCGGCGTCGCGATCGGAGGATTCGGCGCGATGCGACACCTGGCGGTAGGTGGCGCTGGTGACCAGGAGTCGATCGAGTTGTTTGAAGGATTGGGCGCCGTCACGGAATTCGCGCGCGAGCCAGTCGAGGAGTTCGGGATGGGACGGCAGGCCGCCCATCTTGCCGAAGTCATTGGGGGTGTCGACCAGGCCGCGTCCGAACCGCTGCTGCCAGGCGCGGTTGACGATACTACGCCAGGAGAGTGGGTTCTGCGGATCGAGAATCCACTGGGCGAGCGCGATGCGTCGTGCGGATTCCGAGGCTTCCTCGGCGGGGGGAAAGGGGGTGGAGGCGGTGACGCAGCGTAGTGCGCCCGGGGAAACCGGGCGTCCGGGTTTGTTGACGTCCCCCCGCGAGAGCAGCGGGATGGGGCGGGGGCGGCCTTCGTCGGGGCCGGTGCCGCGGAAGTTGCCGCGTCCGTAATGGACGGCACCCACGAAGGTGGTGAGTGGCTTGGGAAGCGCTTCGAGGGACTTGCGCGTCGCCTCGAGTTCAGTGCCGGCACGGGTCAGCCCGTCACGAACTTCGGCGGGCACCCGTTCGGCGAGGATGGCGTCGCGTCGCTGGCGCAGCCGTTCGAGTTCGGCGGGGTCGGGTGCAGTGCGTGGCGCTTTGCCGTCGGTGAGGTTGACACGTTGCCAGCGTTCGGGCGCCTCGACGGAGTCGAGGGAGGTGACGCTGGCGCCACGGGCGACGTTGGTGCCGCCGGGTTGCGAACGGGCCTCGAGTTCGGCGAGCGCGAAGATGAAATCGTTCTGGCGCGGCGCGAGTCGGGTGGCGGTGACACGCACGTACCGGGCACGGACGGTGGCGAAGGGGAGCGCCACCGGTTCGAGCCCTGGATTGGGAACGTCCGCCGCGGTGCGGTCGGCGAGGAGCGTCACCTGGCCGTCGAATGCGGGGTCGTCGGAGGCCTCGATCCGGAAGCGGCGGGGGAATCCGAAGCCGGCTCCGATGCCGTTGAAGTCATCGTGGCAGGGGAGGAGGGTGATTTCGGAGAGGGGGCGGGACTCGCCGAGATCGACCTGGACCCAACGGGATTCGTCCTCGCGGGTGGCGATGCCGCTATGGAATCCGTAGGCGGCGGGGCGCCCGTCCCGGGCGCTTTTCTCCGCGGAGGCGAGTTGTTCCCGCACTTCCTTGAGTGCGTCGCCGCCGTGCAGGGTGACTTTCTCCTCGAGTGCGCGCTGGTCGCGTTGCCACTGCCGGGAACGCGCCTCGAGTTCGGAGCGTTTCCGGTTCAGGTCCGGTTCGCGGTAGTACTGGCGCTCGGTGCGATCGACCGCGGCGAAGACCGCCTGGAGTCGGTAGTAGTCTTCCTGGGGTATGGGATCGAACTTGTGGTCGTGGCACTGCGCGCAATGCACGGTGAGGCTCACGAAGGTGCCCATCGTGTTGGCCACCATGTCATCGCGATCGAGGTGACGGGCGATTTTCCCATCCGTCTTGGTCTCGGGGAGTTCCTCGTGGCCGATGAAATCCCAAGGGCCGGCGGAGATGAAACCGAGCGCCTCGATCCCCTCAGCGGTATCGGGGAAGAAGGCGTCGCCGGCGAGTTGCTCCTGGACAAAGCGGGAGTAGGGCTTGTCGGCGTTGAACGAGCGGATGACGTAATCGCGGTAAGGCCAGGCGTGGGGACGGGGCTTGTCTTTGTCGTAGCCGTGGGTGTCGCCGTAGTGAACCACATCGAGCCAGTGCCGGGCCCAGCGCTCGCCATAGTGCGGCGAGGCCAGCAGGCGGTCGACGAGATGTTCATAGGCGTCGGGACGGGCGTCGCGGACGAAGGCGTCGACCTCGGCAGGGGTGGGCGGCAGGCCCAAGAGGTCGAAGGACAGCCGGCGGATGAGGGTGCGGCGGTCGGCTTCAGGTGAGGGGACGAGTCTTTCGCGGGCGAGGCGGTCGCGCACAAAACGGTCGACTGGGTGGGATACGCCTTCGACCGCGGGAGGCGTGAGGTTCGCGATGGGGCGCAAGGACCACCACGAGTTGGCCGCGTCGAGACGGACACTCGCCGAGTCGGGCCAGGGTGCGCCTTGGTCGATCCAGGCGCGCAGCGTACTCACCTCGGCGACGGAAAGGGGTTCCCCCTTGGGCGGCATCAGGAGGTCGGGAACCTGGTGCGCGACCATCAGGAGGAGCGGGCTGTCCGCGCTGTGGCCGGGGAGGATGGCGGGGTGCCCGGATTCGCCACCGCGGAAGGCGATGGCTTTCGCGTCGAGCCGATAGGAGCTGCGTTGTTTGTCCGGGCCGTGGCAGCCCAGGCAATGCTTGGTGAAGATCGGTTGGATATCGCCGACAAAGTCCACTGTGCGCGAGGCGGCGGGGGGCAGAGGTGGCGGAGCGGCGGCGGCGGCAGGCAGCACGCTGAGAAGCAGCAGCGCCAGGAGGGCCGGAAGGTCAGCGCGCGGGATCACGGGACGAGGATTTAGCCGTTTCGACACGTCACCGCAATGGCCGCGCGCGTGGCGTGAAGGCGGCGACGGCGTCGTCGCGGTCCAAGGAGGTGGGGCTATTCCATGGCCTGCAACTCTTCGGCGGCGCGTTCCCAGTCCTTATGGGCTTGCGCGAGGCGGTCGTGGACGTCCATCAGGTCGCGGTTCACCACCATGGCACGGCCCGGAGTGTTGTAGGTTTCGGGGCGTTCCAAATCGATCACCAGTTCCTTCTCGCGCGCCTCGAGTTTGGCGATGGCCTTCTCCAGATCACTGACCCGTTGCTGGAGGTCCTTGCGTTGCTTGGCTTTCTCCTGGCGCGCCTGCGCTTCGAGTCGTTTCTGTTCTTTGCGGGACGCTCCGTCCGGTGCGGGGGCGCTGAGGGTCTGGGCAGGGGAAGGGCCCGGCATCGGACCGGGCGTGGAACGGCCGGCCCCGGTCAAGCCGTCGCGTGCGCCCTGGCGGGTCTTGTCGAGGTAGTAATCGTAGCCGCCGGGGTAGTGGGAGAGGCGACCGGATTTGACGTGGACCACGTGATTCGCGATGGACCGGATGAAGTGCACATCGTGACTGATGAAGATGAGCGTGCCGGCGTATTGCTGCAGCGCCTCGATGAGGGCATCGACGCTGGCGAGGTCGAGGTGGGTGGTCGGCTCATCCATCAGGATCAGGTTGGGCGGATCGAGCAGGAGTTTGACCAGTGCGAGGCGGCTTTTCTCACCGCCGCTCAGGACGCTGACCCGTTTGAAGACGTCGTCGCCCCGGAAGAGAAAGCTGCCGAGGACGGTGCGGACGAAGGTTTCCGTGACGCGTTGCGGGGTGTTGAAAGCTTCTTCGAGGACCGTGTGGGCGGGGTTGAGGGTATCGAGGCGGTACTGGGCGAAGTAGCCGGCGCGGACGTTGTGGCCGAGGGTGCGTTCGCCTGCCTGCGGCGTGAGTGCGCCGGCGAGGAGTTTGAGGAGGGTGGATTTGCCGGCGCCGTTGGGCCCGACGAGTACGATGCGGCGTCCGCGCTCGGCTTCGAAGTCGATGCCGTCGTAGATCGGCGTATTGCCGTAGGCGAAGCGGATTCCGGCGAGGCGGATGACGCGGAGTCCGCTGCGCTCGGGTTGAGGGAACTGGAAATCGACCACAGGCCCGTCGCTGCCGGGGACCTCGACCATCTCCTCGCGCAGGCGTTCGATCTGCTTGAGTTTGCTTTGAGCCTGGGCGGCCTTGGTGTTTTTGGCGCGGAATCGATCGACGAAATCCTGGAGTTGATCGATGCGCCGTTGTTGCGACTTGGCGGTGGCGAGCAAGGCCTGTTCGGTGGCTTCGCGCTGTCCGAGGTAGGAGTTGTAGTTGCCGGTGTACTTGTAGAGCCGGGCCTGGCGCACCTCGACGATGTGGGTGCAGAGCTGGTTGAGGAACTCGCGATCGTGCGAGATGAGGAGCAGCGCTCCCGGGTAAGTGCGCAGGTATTCCTGGACCCAGATCAACGCCTCGAGGTCGAGGTGGTTGGTGGGTTCGTCCAGCATGAGCAGGTCGGGTTCCGACACGAGCAGCCGCGCCAGGTGGGCGCGCATGACCCAGCCGCCGCTCATTTCGCGAGCGGGCCGGTCGTAGTCGGATTCGCGAAAGGCGAGACCGGAGAGGATGCGTTTGGCGCGCGCGATGGTTTCGCCATCGACGGCGTGGTGGTGGCCCTCTTGGTGGATGTGTTCGTCGTCCCCGGCCTGGGGTTCCGGGTGATGAATGCCGAGGGCGAGGTCGAGGACGGTCTCATCGCCGGCCGGGGCGCTTTCCTGGGGCAGGATACCGACGCGGGAGCCGCGGGCGAAGGCGACGGTGCCTTCGTCGGCGGTTTCCTCTCCCAGCAGGATGCGGAAGAGCGTGGATTTGCCGGCACCGTTGGGTCCGACCAAGCCGACGCGATCGCCGCGCACGATGGCGAGCGCCGCATCGGAGAAGAGAGTTCGGCCGCCGAAAGCCTTGGTGACCCCGCTAAACGTCAACATGCCGGACCAGCATGCCGGGATCGGTGCGGACGTTCAATGCGGGGTCACGGGAGATTGGGCGTTCGGACGTCGGCCGGCGGGTGGGGTGCTGCTCAGGTGGCGCTGGTGGGCGCGTGGCGGTCGAGCAGTTGGCGTGCGGCGAGGGCGGTGCTTTCCACGAGTTCGCGCGGGGCGAGGACTTGGGCGTGTCCGCCCCAGCCCAGGATCCAGCGTTGCACTTCGACGAGGCTGCCCAGTTTGAGATGGAGTTCGACCTCGCCGCCGTCGAGCTCGGTGAGGCGTTGCGAGGGGTGCCAGCGCTTTTCGCGGATGTAATCGGCGACCGACTCATCGAAGCGGAGGGCGACCTCGTATTCGCCGTCGGTGGAGAAGATGCCGAAGCTGTCGCGCAACTGCTTTTCCAGAGCGAACCGGGCGGGGCGGGCGAAGGACTTGCCGGTGGGCTCCACGTTCGCGATGCGGGTGGGGACGAAGGTGCGCAGGGCATGGCGCAGGTGATCGAAGGCGAAGAGGTACCAGTCGCCGTTGACGTTGGCGAGGTGGTGTGGGTCGACCACCCGTTCCTCGGGGCTGCGAGCTCCGGGCTTGCGGTAGGTGAGGCGCAGTTGCTGGCGGCGTTGGATGGCGGAGGCGAGGGTTTCCATCACCGGCAGGTTGACGATGGGTTCGGCGCTGGTGCGGAAGCTGATGGCGTGATCCCACTCCGCGAGGTTGAGGGAGATGGTGTCGGGAAGGGCTCGTTCGAGCTTCTTGAGTGCGGTCACCAGCCGTTCCTCGAAGGGGGTGCCGCGGTATTGTTGGAGCGCCTTTTCCGCGACCATGAGGGCGAAGAGTTCGCCTTCGCTGATCTGCAACGAGGGGAAGGCGTCCACCTCCTCGGTGTAGAAGTAGCCGTTGCGCTCGGTATCGAAGTCGATGGGCAGCCCCATGCGATCGCGCATGAATTGCAGATCGCGGCGGACCGTTTTCACACAGACTTCGAGTGCCGAGGACAGGCTGGGTGCGTTGGGGAATTCCCCGGCATGAAGGAGGGCGTGGATGCGCATCATGCGCTCCACCGGGGGGCGGGAACTGGGCAGGTCTTCGGGGGTGGTGGGACGGCGCGGACGTTTCATGGCAGGACCCCTGGGAGCATGGGGGAGGGGGATGTCGCGGGGAAGGGTGGAGACGGCACCCACGGGGAGGGCGGCTGGGCGGCGGCGGTTGCGTCCGGCCCTGGCTTTCGATCAAGGTTGCGTGGTGGTGCCTCCCGTTGTGCGCCTGAGGTAGCGGTGTCGGTTCATTTGTTTGAAGCCATGCACTGGAATTTAGTTCTCGTGGGAGTTCTGACCCTGGCGTCGACGTCCTGGGGGCAGGCGCAGACCGGCGTGATGGTCACCAACATCGCGCATCTGCGACGGCAGTTGAACCAGACCACGTTCGTCCCGACGAACACGGCCCAGATCTTCCAGGTGGAAGGGATCGTCACTTCCTGGACCAACCTGGCGGTGCCGGCTCACGGGATGTTCTACCTGCAGGATGACACGGCGGGGATCGCGGTCTTCCACAGTGGCGCGGCGGGTGTGGTGCCTCCGGCGGGGGCTCGGGTGCGGGTGCGCGCTTCGCTGTCCCAATTCAACGGTTTGTTGGAATTGGTGCCACGTGTGGTGGACGTGAATCACCGCGTGCAGATCCTGGAAACCGGGCGCCCTCTCCCGCTGCCACGCCGACTCGGGGTGGGCACGCTGGCGGCTCTCTCGACGTTGGAGAAGGAGATGCTGGAAGGAAGTCTGGTGTCCCTCACCAACGTCACGCTCGCGGATCCCGCGCGGCGAACGTTCGTGGGGGGAGTGGCGGAGACTCTCCTCGATGCGGCGGGGTTCGCGTTCAGCATGCAGGTCGATGCCCGCACGGACATTCCCAACCAGGTTCGGACCTCCGAGGCGTTTAGCGTGACGGGGGTCCTTGGCCAGTTCGACAACGCCGCGCCGTGGGATTCCGGTTACCTGCTGCTACCGACGCGGTTTGCCGATGTGTTGATTCCGCGCAAGCCACCCACGATCCGGTTCACCTGTCGACTGACCCAGGTGGCGCATCCGGGGGATGTCCCGGTGAGCGCGCGATCCGAGTACGCGGTGCATCAGGGCGACGAGTTGGAGATCGAGTATGAGGTCACGGATCCGGAGGCGCGGCCGATGCGGATCGAGGCGGGGGTGGAGCCGGGACTGCCGGCTGGGGCGGGTTGGGATCCCGTGCCTCCAGCGGGTGCGACAGTGACGGGGGGGCAGCGTCTCCTCTACCGCATGACGGGGACGGAGGCGTTGGCGGGGCGCGTTTTTCGGCCGACGCTGAAGGCATGGAACGACGTGGCCACCAACGTCGTCACGGTGAAGATCTACGTCCCGACGGCGGCCGAGCAGGCGGTGGTGCTGATGGAGATCTTCGCCAATCCCTCGTCCACCGGGGCCGGGTTCGTCTTCAACCCACTGCAACGGGCGAGCAACCCGGAGGATCCGGCGAGGGACGATGAGTTTCTCGAGTTGGTGAACTTCAGTGCTGCGGCGGTGGATTTGCGGGGTTGGCGGATTGAGGACGCGGTGGGGATGCGGCATGAGTTCCGCGGATCGTTTGTGATCCCGGCGCGGTCGGCGGGGATCGTGTATGGCGGGCCTTTGCGCGGATTGACACCGAACCTGGGGGTGCCCGTCGCGGCGGCGAACGCGGGGGGCGAAGGCCTTTCCCTGGACGATCTGGGGGACACCATCGAGGTGTACAACGCCGGCACGAATCTGGTGTTCCGAATGGTGTACGTGGCGACCCAGGTCTCGAGTGCCACTTCCTTGGCGCGCTATCCAGACGCCTCGGGTCTCTGGGTCGAGCACTCCAGCGTGGCGCGGCTGCAGGTGAGTCCCGGGTTGCAATCCGACGGGCGCAGTTACCTGGAGCCGATGCTTCGGTTCGACCCCATCTCGGTCACGGCGCGCCGCGGCTCCGACGGTCAGATTTCGCTGCGATGGAACGCGACGCCGGGAGTGCCGTACACCGTCTGGTCGGCGGAGACCCTGACGACGGGGTTCCGTCAGGAGAGCCTGCGTGGAATGCAATTTCCGAACGGCCTGGGTCAGTATGTGGACCCGATCCCCGTCACGACTCGGAAATCGCGGTTCTATCGGGTCAGCACGCCGTGAGGTGGGTGGTCCCTCAGGGCTTGGGGGAGGGGGCGGGGGCGGGCGGTTGGAAGGCGAGTTTTTGCTGGAGCGTTCTGACAGCCTCGGCGGGGGACTGGGTGCCGTTGGCGAGGAGACCTCCGGCGAGGCCGGCGGCGTAGGCGGTGGAGACCGAAGTGCCGTGGACCACGAAACTGTCGCCTTGGAACGGGACCACGCTGGTGCCTGGGGCGATGAGGTCGACGAAGACGCCGCGGTTGGCGTAAGTGGCGATCTGTCCGGGACGGTCGCTGGCGGTGACGGCGAGGACCTCGGGATACGCGGCGGGGTAGGTGGGTAACGTGGAGGGGGTGTTTCCGGGGGCGCCGAAGGTGATCACGCCGGCGGCACTGGCCTGCTTCAGGATGTCGTGGACCACGGGGCTGGGGCTGGGTCCGCTCAGGCTGAGGTTCAGGATATCGGCCCCGCGTTCGAGGGCCGCGGCGATGCCTTGTGCGAGTTCGAACGTGGTGGTTTGCCCGCTGGCTCCGTAGATATCGACGGGGAGCACGCGGACGGGGACTGGTCCGGATTCCTGCTGCGTGACGGAGAGTCCTTGAAGGATGGTTTCGAACATGGCGGAGCCGTGGCTGAGGCCGGAGTCCTGGGCGCTGGCGCTGGCGGCAGAGGCGACGGGCACGGACGGAAGCAGGAAATCGGCGTGCGCGAGACCGGAGGTGGCGAGGCCGGTATCGAGCAGGGCGATGATGACGGAGGACGCGTCGTTCATGGGGCGTGCGCGGAGTCCGGACAAGGGGGGGGCGGTGGCACCGGGTGCGGGGAGGACGCTGCCGGGGGTGCCGAGGGTGTAGTTGGATTCCACGCTGGCGACGTTTTCCTCGCGGGTGAGGGCTTCGCGCGCGGCGGCGGCGGCTTCGGCGGAGTCGAATTGCAGGCGGTAGGCGTCGAGGGAATCAATGGAACCCACGACGCGTGCGCCGAGGCGTTTGGCGAGTTCCTGGAGGGAGGCGCCGGTGCCTGGTTTCAAGCGCACCACCAGTTCATTGGCGATGACGTTGGTGCCGGTGCTGGCGGCTTTTTCGGCGAGGGGCGGTCGGATGATTTGGGTGGCCTGTGCGGTGGACGAGCGGAAGACCAGGAGGCGTGCCGGGCCACTGGGGGACGGAACCAGGGCGAAATTCACATCCGCGAGCAGGGAGGCGAGGGCTTCGCGTTCGGGGCGGCGGTCGAATTTGGCGGAGACAGGGGATTCCAGGCCGGGCTCGACAAGGACGAGCCAGCCGGTGGCTTCGGCGATGCGTTCGAGGGTGCGGGAGAGGGGCCAGCTTTGCAGATCGGCGTCGACGCGGCGTTCGGCGCGATGCCAGTGGAGCGTGCCTTCGGCAGGAGCGGCGGGAGCGGCGGAGGCGGTCAGGAGGGCGGCCAGGAGGCAGGTGGCAACGAGGATCGGGGCGAACGCCGAGGGACGCCGTGCGAGTGGGCTTCGGAGCCTGCGCTCGGTTGCGGCGGCAGGGGCCACCGCGATCGGGGTCACGACGGCGAAACGAGTCGGCATTGGGTGGAACGTAGCGGTCCCAGGTGGAACGGCACGTGGAAACTTTCGGCGCGCGCGCGAGGCGTGAGCGGGGTGGGGTGCAGGGACCGCTTACGGGGCGGGCTCGGGGGCGGAGCCGGCGAGGCGCGGGTTTTGGCGGACTGGGGGGAGGGGAGGTGGGGTGCCGTCGGTGGGCAGCGGGGGGAGGATGGGGAGTTTATCGACCAGTTGGCGCCAGGCGGCGCGTTCCTCGGCGGGGAGTTTCTCCCAGCGTTCCGCACGGCGGAGGAACTCGGCGCGTTCGGAGTTGGAGAGGGTGGTGAACCGCGTGAAGGAATCGATGCAGGACTGGCGCTGGTCGGGCGAGAGCAGCCGGAAGCGTTCGAGAACGCGTTCCATGGCCTGGCGTTCGCGGGCATCCATGGTGAGCAGAGCGCGTTGCACGCGCGGGGCGGGGGCCTGGAAAAACTGGGTCCACTGCTGGCGTGCGCGTTCGCGTTGTTCCGGAGTGAGATCCTGGAGCGGCCCGAGTTCCGCCTGGACGCGGAGGGGGACGGGTGGGGCGGCGGAGAGGGAGGGGCCGGTGCCGGGAGGGAGGGGAGGGGGGGACACGGTTTTGAGTCGTGCGAAGTAACGGATGGCGCGTTCGTGCTGCAGCAGGGCTTCGCGGTCGGAGGCGGGGAGGGCATCCCAGAGTTCGAGGCGTTCCGCGAGGATGGGGCGCAACGATTCGGGTGCGGTGGCGAGCAGCGATTGCCGTTCCGCGGCGGGACGGCGGAGCAGTTGCTGCATGTGCCAGTAGAGATCCGTGGCGTTCAGGCGCTGCTCGCGATCGGGGGCGGCGAGTCGCTCATAATCGGCGAGTCGCGCGCGAAGGGCGGCGCGTTGGGGTTCCGGGCGCTGGCTGACGAGGCGTTCGCGGGCCGGAGCCGGCAGAGCGAGGAGCTGGCGAAAGCCGGTGATGGGTGAGGTGGGGAGCGGCGGGAGGGGAGGGGGTGTCGGGGTGGCGGCGGGGGATGCGACGGCGGAGCAGAGGGCCAGGGCCGCGAGGAGCGCGCGCAGGGGGAAGAGCAGTCGCAGGGGCAGTTTCATTGGAGTGCGGCGAGGAGTTCGAAGTCGACGGGGGGCGGGTTTTCCCCGAAGCGCTGGATGGCGTCGAAGTCCTGGAGCAGACCGGACGGCATCTCGGCGATGAAACGGAGGGGGGAGACCTGGCGTGCGAACTCGGCGTCGGCGCGGGAGCGTCGTTGTTCCATCACGGTGATGGCGGCCAGCAGCACGAGGGCGGCGGCGGCGAGGGAGATCCAGCGTTGCCAGGCGGTCCAGAATCCGGCGCGGCGAGGGGATTCGCGGCGGTGGCGTTGGGATTCTTCGCGTCGGATTTCGGCCATGACCTGGGCCGTGAACGGGGCGGGCACAGGGGGGGCGGGCAGCTGACGCAGGGCGCGGGCGAGGGATTCGTCTTCGCGCCAGGACTCGGCTTCGGCGGGGTGCTCGCGCAACCAGTGAGCGAGGCGGGCCTGTTCACCCGCGGTCAAGGGGCGACGGAGGAGCGCATCGCGCAGATCCTGGATTGGGTCGTGATTCATCCTTGAGTCCTTTCAACCCCGGGAATCCGGCAAAGTTTCCCGGCCGTGGGCCGAGGTCCAGTCGCCGGTGCCGAGGTAGTTCTTGAGACGGCGTTTCAGCGTTTCCCGGGCGCGGTGAATGAGGGATTTGGTGGCGGAGACGGAAACTCCCATCACGCGTCCGATTTCTTCGTAGGGCAGCTCTTGGTCTTTGAAGAGGAGCAGGGCGGTGCGCTGGGCCTCGGGGAGGTCGGCGACCGCCTCCCCGACCTTGGCCTCCAACTCGTGGGTGAGCACCGAGTCCTCGACCCCCTTGGTGCGGGTATCCAGGTGGTCGTGTTCGCGTGGGCTGTCGGTGCCTTCCACCGGGGCATCGAGGGATTCCGTGGGGTGCCGTCCGCGGCGGCGCAGTTCGTTGAGGCAGAGGTTGCGCGCGATGGTGAAGAGCCAGGTGGAGAAGCGGGATCGGACCTGGTACCGGGGGGCGGCCTTCCAGGCCTGGACGAATACGGCCTGGGCCAGGTCCTCGGTCTCGTCCGGATCGAGGAGGGTGCGATAGATGAAGTGGAAGATTGGCTGGCGATACTTGGTGACCAGGGATTCGAACGCGTCGAGGTCGCCTTGCTGCACGCGCAGCATCAGGGCGGCATCTTCGTCGGGTTCGACGCTCATCATGTCCACGGTATGCAAAACCGCCGGTGCGGGAAAGTTGCGGCCTGGTTTAGTGGCGTCCGGGGCGGAGGGGCTGGAGGACGGCGCGTTCCTCCGCGGCGGTGAGGACGTGGGCGGAACCGGGAGGGAGGGAGCCGAGTTCGAACGCGCCGATGCGCACGCGGAGGAGTCGTAGGGTGGGAAGGCCGACGGCGGCGGTCATGCGGCGCACCTGGCGGTTGCGGCCCTCGATCAGTTCCAGGGCGATCCAGCAGTCGGGGATGGATCGGCGAACGCGGATCGGGGGCGTGCGGGGCGGGAGGTTGGGAGGTGGATCGAGGAGCCAGGCGCGGCAGGGGAGAGTGCGTTGGCCTTGGATGGTGAGGCCGGCAGCGAGGCGTTGCAGCGCCTCGGGCGTGGCCAGGTTTTCGACCTGGACCCAGTATTCGCGGGGGTGGGCGCGGGTGGGGTGGAGGAGACGTGCGTTCCAGGCTGGGTCATCGCTGAGCAGAAGCAGGCCTTCGGAATCCGCGTCGAGGCGGCCGAGGGGATAGACGTGGGGCGGGAGGGGGAAGTCGGCGAGAGGCCGGTGGGGGGAGCCGTCGGGAGTGAACTGGGAGAGGACACCCCAGGGTTTGTGGAAGGCGACCAGCACCGCGGCACGTTGAGGCGGGCCAGGGGCACGCGTCAAACGGGGCGTCGTTGGAACGGGATCAGGTCAGAGCATGGTGAGTTCGGAGAGGACGGATGGGCGTGGGGGCGGTTCCGGTTGGGGGAGTTGACCGTTGGCCACGCGTTGGACGACGTCGCGGAGATCGGCGAGGTGCAGAGGTTTGTTGAGGAACCCGCGCATCCCGGCAGCGCGGCAGGCTTCCTCGTCCTCACGGGTGACGCTGGCGGTGAGCGCGACGATAGCGGGGAGCGGCACGGTGGAGGGGCGGCTCAGGATCTGGTGGGTGGCCCCGAGCCCGTCGAGTTCGGGCATGTGCAGGTCCATGAGGATGAGATCGTACTGACGATGCTGTGTCCGTTCGACCGCTTCGCGTCCGTTCTCGGCGAGGTCGGCATGGAAACCGAGTTGTTTCAGGTACAGCACCACCACGTCCCGGTTCACCGGGTTATCCTCGGCCACGAGGATGGCGAGTTCCTGGAGGGGCTCGGTGGTCGTGGGATGGGATCGTGTGGAGAGGGCGGGGGGCCGGGGGGTGTCGACCATGGCCGGCGTGAGCGGCGCGTGGGCGGGTGAGGGGAGGGAAGAGGGCGCGGGTGGGGCATTGGTTTCGATGCCCAGCTCGGCGACGAAGGTGAAGGTGGATCCTGCGCCCTCGGTGCTTTCGATGGTGAGGGAACCGCCCATGGCCTCGGCGAGGCGTTTGGAGATGACGAGACCGAGTCCGGTACCGCCGAAGCGGACATGGATGCTGGGGTCGGCCTGGCTGAAGGGCTGGAAGAGGCGGGCGAGGTTGTCGGGGGCGATCCCGATGCCGGTGTCGCGCACGCAGATCTGGACGCGGGTCCGATCGCGGGACAGGGCGATGGGGCGGGCGAGGACGTCCACGGAGCCGGCGTGGGTGAATTTCACCGCATTACTCAGGAGATTGAGGATGACTTGGCGGATGCGATTGGCGTCGCCGATCAGCGTGGGAGGCAGGTCCGGGGCGAGGGAGAGATTGAGGTGGAGATCCTTTTCGAGAGCGCGGGGCAGGAGGAGTTTGACGCAATCCTCGAGGCAGAGGCGGAGATCGAAGGGGGCGGGGATGAGTTCCATCCGATTGGCTTCGATCTTGGAGAAATCGAGGATGTCGTTGATGAGCGTGAGGAGGGCGTCACCGCTCTGCTGGATGACGTCGACGTACTCCTTCTGTTTGGAGTTGAGCGGAGTGTTCCGGAGGATGCCGGCGAATCCGAGGATCCCGTTCATGGGGGTGCGGATTTCGTGGCTCATGGAGGCGAGGAACAGGCTCTTGGCGCAGTTGGCCGTTTCGGCTTCGCGCGCGAGTTGTTGGGCGTGGTCGATGGCCTGTTCCAGGCTTTGGTTGGTGGACTCGAGTTGAAGCGCGGCGCGGCGCGCGTCCTCCTCGGCGCGTTTTCGTTGGGTGATGAACTCAGCGAAGACGATCAGGCCGCCGACTTGGCCGCGCGCCTCGCGCCAGGGTCGGATTTCCCACCGGAACCAGTCCACGGTGTCATCCTGCCGCGGGTAGGGGTCCTCCTCCGAAATGGCGGTGCCGCCGGCGAGGCAGTTTTGGTGGGCGTCACGCCAGGGTTGGGGCGTATCCGGGAAGAGGTCGTAGTGGCATTTGCCGATGACGTCTGGTTCGGGCGGGTTGAACTCGCGGATCCAACGCTGGCTGGCCATGAGGTACCGCATTTCGCGGTCGAACATGGCGACGGGGACGGGGGTGTCGTGGATGAACTGGCGCAGATTGGATTCACGTTCGCGATGGAGGGCCTCGGCGAGGTCGCGTTCGGAGGTGTCGCGGAGGATCGCGGTATAGCAGGCGGCGCCGGGGGTGGAGCGGCGCGAGAGCTGGAGTTCGGCCGGGAAGGTGGATCCGTCGCGGCGCCGCGCCTGGAGTTTTGCGGCGCCGTTGGCCTCAGAGGGCGATCCCGGTTGGACATCGGGAAGGAGGACGGAGAGCGGGCGACCGAGGAGGGCCTCGGCCGGGTACTGGAACGTCCGTGCCGCGCACGGGTTCAGGTAGTCGATGGCACCCTGAGCGTCGATGGTGAGAATCGGAACGTTGGCGCTGTCGGTGACGGAGCGGAGTTCCTGGCAGCTGGCCTCCAGCCGGCGGGTCATATCGCGCGCGAGGCGGAGAGCGTTCTGGCGCGTGTTGGAGAGGGACCAAGTGATGGCGAAGACCAGCAGCGTGACGGCGATCCCGCTGGCGGCGGCGAGGGGGGCGTTTTGTCGTTCGTCGCGCGACAGAAAAGACTGGGAGGCGCCCATGACGATGGTCCAGGGGCGGCCACACTGGTTGATGGTGAAGGTGCTGGTGAGGTAGTCGAGTGGCGGGGATTCGGGGGCGCGTGTGGAGTAGAGGAGGTTGGTCAGTCCGGCGGTTTCGCCATCGTAGATGGCGAGTGAGAGCTCTCCGAGCTTGCGGCCGAGGATGCCTTCCATGAGGTCCCGAGAGCGGAAGGGGGCGAAGGTGAACCCGAGCAAATGCTTGCGTCGCGCCTCCAGCGAGTCGAGGTCGGCGCCGGGAGTGTAAACGGGCTCGTACATCAGGGAGCCGGGCTGGACATCGTCGTCGGACTCCTGGATCAGCCTGACTTTGCCGGAGAGCGTGGTGTCGCCGGTGTCGCGAGCGTGGTTCATCGCGGCGCGACGGACCTCTTCGGCGAACATATCGAAGCCGAACGCACGCAGGTTTCGGCCTTCGAAGGGTTCGAGGTAGAAGACGGGGAAGTATTCGTCGCGGGTGCCGGGGGGGTGGACCTGGTATTCGGGGAAACCTTCCGCCCGAACGCCGGCGATGTGTCTTTCAAGTTTCTCCGGGGTGACGCGCACGGCGACGCCGAGGCCCTGAATGCCCGGGTAGTGCCGGTTGATATCGAGGGTGGAGACGTACGCCTGCCATTGGCGCCGGTTGACGGAGCCGGTACTGAGGATCAGCCCCTTGGCGCTGCGGAGGGCGGCTTGGTAGGCGTCGATGCGATCGGAGATGGCGAGTCGGGCTTCGAGGGTCTGGAAGCGGAAACGTTCCGCGGCGCGGTCGCGCGAATCGTCACGCGCGTGATTCCATCCGACGACGGTGCAGAGCGCGCCGAGGGCGAGGACGGCCCATCCGGTGGTGGTATGGCGCTTCGCCTCCGCCTCGATGTCAGCTGGCCGTCGATCCTCGTCCGGCGCGGGAATGGATGCGCGTTCGCTCACTACGGAGGGGGCAGCCTGGGCTTGAGGGTGCGCCGACACCGCCCCTGCCTGCAGTGACAGGAGGGGAGGCAGCGGCGATGGCCCGCGCCCACCATTGTTCATCGGCAGGGAAGGCACCGGCCTTGACCGCGCTCTGAAGCGTCCGTCCCGGCGGGTTACTTGGGGAAGCCGGCGCGACGAAGGAGCGCTTCGATGTCGTCGGCGCTGGCCTCGACGCGGTCGCGGTGCAGGCGGAGGTCGTCCGCCCGGACTGGGTACCAGGGCCGGCGGGTGGCATCCAGGAGCCCGGCGACGTCGATCTCGGCCAGCACGGCATCGACTTGGAGTCGGAGTTCCGACGCGCTGCCTCCGTGGCGGGCGGCGGCGGTGCAGGCTCGGATGCGGGGTGCGAGAAGGGAGTGGTTGCGCAGCAGGTACCCGTGGGCGGCGCCGTTTCCGAGGCGGCGCGTGGTCTCGCCGTGGATCACCACTCCGAAGTACAGGCGCGCGATCTCGGTGAAGGCGTCGAAGTCGGCGAAGCGCGCATAGAGCGCCGCCAGGAAGTCCTCCAACGCCTCGGCGTCGGCGGTGGTCTGACGCGCGTAGTCCTCGAGGGCGGCCGGGGCTGGGGAGGGCTGGCGGTCTGAGGTGGCGAGGGCAAAGGCTTGGGCGAGGCGTTCGATGCCGAGGAGGGAGAGCGTGAAGCCCGAGGAGAGCATGGGATCGACGAAGGCCGCGGCCGACGGCAGCAGCGCCCATCCGGGTCCCGCGGCGGGGGCCACACGAAAACCGAGCTGCGGGGTGTGCACGAACGGGTGCGTGGGGGTGGCCGGTTCGAACTGACGTCGTACGCTGGGCAAGTGGTCCAGGAGTCGTTCCCAGGCCGCGGCGCCGTCGGAGAGCCCGAGTTGTGCGGCACGCGATTCGGTGGCGGCCACGCCGGCGCTGGTGACGCCGTTGCGGAAGCGGAGCACCCAGATCCAGCCCCCATCGAAGACGTGGTGGACCGCGGCATCGTCGACCGGGAACGGTGCCTCAGCGAGCCCGGCGTGGAGGGGTAGATCGGAGAGTCTCTGCACGTCGCGGAAGTGAGTGAAGAGCGCCTGCGTCGGGGGCATGGAGGCCAGGGGGGAGATCTCGAGTCCCAGCCGGTGCGCCAGCACTCCGGCCCGGCTGCCGGCATCCACGACGAATGCTGCTTCGGCGGTGGTGCGGGAGTCCGGCCGGCCGAGCTCGAGTGCGAATCCGTGCGCGGTGCGCGTGAGTGCGCCCAGTTCGCATTGGTCGCGGTAGTCGACTCCGAGTCGAATGGCTTCCGAGACGAGGTGCGCGTCGAACTCGGGGCGATACCAGTGGGTATCGGCGATCTCATCGTGGGGACTGGCGGCGACGAGGAGTTGATCGGACCGGTCCGCGCGGTTCGCGAAGGGTTGGCCGGGCGGGTGATGGTAGAACGCGAATCCGCGTTTCAGTCCGCAGCTGATTTCCGGATGGGCGCGGATCCAGGTGCCCCACTTGGCGAAGGGCGCGAGAAAGGGCAGGTCGTAACGTTGAGCGAGCTCCAGCCAGAGCAGGTCGGCCAGGGGGGTGGAGGATTCGCCGATGGCGAAGCGCGGATGCCGGTGCCGTTCGACGAGGAGCACCGTTCGGCCGAGTCGCCGCAGGATCATCGCGAGCAGCGAGCCGGCGAACCCGGATCCGAGGATGGCGACGTCGTACATGGGGGAACGCGATTCTTGCTGAGGCAGGGGTGGGCGCCAGCGGAAACCGGGGGTCGGGAGGCGCCGGCTTGCTTTGGCTTCGTCACTTCCCGAAAGAATGGGCCCACCGTCCCGCTCATTGACCGCTGCCGCACCAAGGAGACCCTATGCCTGACGAAATCCACCTCGGAGGAAACCCGGCCGAAGCGCGTCGGGTGTTGAACCAGCTTGCGCGCCGGCTCGAATCCGGCTGGAGCATTCGCGGGGTGCGGGCGGGCGAGAGTGCGTCGGGGGGATTCGTGCTGGATTTGGAAGCGGGAGAGAGTGTGGATCCCGGGTCACGGGCGCCCGAAGCCGGGTGGGGCGTGGCGAAGGATCCCGGGGCGCGGCCGCTGCGGGTGCTCTGCCTGCATGGAGTGAACCATCTCGAGGACCACGCGCCGAGCGAGGGGCCCTGGCTGGAGGCGATCGGCACGGCCTTGCGTGAGTTGGGGGCGCCGGCGCCCGAGGTGCGTTGGGTGCGTTACAACGATTTGTTTCGCAACGCGGAACTGAACGCGGCGGATGTGGCGTCGGCGATGGTGAAGCTGGGGGCGGCGAGTGTCTGGCATGGGCTGGGGGATTGGTTCGGCGTGCGTGCCACGCGCGGGGGGCGATCGTTGAACGACACGCTGCGGTGGACCGCGGGGATGGTGGTGCAGTGGTCGGAGAACGAGGCGTTGCGCGCGCGGTTGCGCGGCGTGCTGCGCCGGGCCCTGACTGCGCGCGGGTGGCGGCCCGACCTGTTGCTGGCGCACAGCCTTGGATCGTTGATCGCCTATGACACCCTGGCACGACCGGCGAACGCGGGTCTTTGCGAGGGACTGACGCTGGTGACCTTCGGATCCCAGATCGGGCACCCCTCGTTGCGCGCGCTTTTCGGCGGTCGGATTGTGCCGATCCCGCGTTTACGGCGTTGGTTTCATCTCTACAACCGGAACGACCACGCTTTTACCGCGCCCCTCTCGGTGCGGTTTCCCTCGGAGGACGTGGCGCGGTTTCATCAGTGCGACTGCCAGTTTGACCTGCCGGACGACGCCTTGAACCACGATGCCACGGCCTATCTGACGCACCGCGAAACGCGCCTCACGCTGTGGTGGCACGCGGCGGTCGAAGTGGCGGGAGCAAAGGCCCGCGCACGGGGCGCCCTGACGAGACTGCCCTCGGGTTCGAAGAGCGTGGTGCCCGCCGCGCGCCGTGCGGTCGCACGCCGGTTCGAGCGCGCCTTGTTGGTGGGGATCTCACGGTATCCGCAGCCCGAGTCCTGCCTGGAAGGGTGCGTGAACGACGTGTTCCTGATGAGCGAACTGCTGCAGCGGCGTGGCTTTCGCGCGGAGAACGTGCGCGTGCTGCTGGATGAGCGCGCGACCGCGGCGTCCATTCGCGACCGGCTGGAGTGGTTGCTGGACGGTTCCGACGACCAGCAGGATCGCGTCTTTTATTTCGCCGGGCATGGCGCGCAGATCCCGGGGTACGGCGCACACGAGGTCGTGGATCGTCGGGACGAGTGCCTGGTTCCCTATGACTTCGACTGGAACGATCGGCGGTCGGCGATCACCGACGATTGGTTTGCTGAGTTGTACAGCCAACTGCCGGCGGGAACGCGTTTCCTGACCTTGTTCGATTGTTGTCATTCGGGAGGGATGACGCGACAGGGCGGGAATCGGGCGCGGGGGTTGATTCCGCCGGACGACATCCGCCATCGGCTGCGGCAATGGTCGGGAGGCGGGGAGGGGTTTACGGAACGGCGGTTGGGGGACGTCTCCCTAACGCGCGAACGGCGGGGGCGGAAGGATCTCTACGGGGAGCAGGGGGACTTGCGCGGGTTGGGGCGGGCGGTGGGCATCCGGCTGGCGCCGCGGGAATTCCGGCGGGCCAAGCGTGAGTTTGGGCATTTTGGCCCGTACATGCCGGTGATCCTCGAGGCGTGCCAGGAGCATGAGTTGGCGAACGAAGTGCGGGTGGGGGCTCGATCGCACGGAGCGTTCACGTGGTGTCTGGGGGAGGTCCTGCGGCAGTGGCCGGCGGGGCGGGCGCTCACCTGGGCGGCGCTGGCGGAGCGGGTGGCGGAAGCGTTACGGGAAAGAGGTTACCGGCAAACCCCCGCGTTGGTGTGTCCCACTCAGTTGCGAGACACGCCGGTCCCGTGGAAACCCGAGCGTCGGAGGCGATGAATCAGAGCGACGCGAGGGCGCGATGCAGGTCGGCGTCGGGGTTGTAGAAGTGGGGGGAGAACCGCAAGTAGCGCGTCCCGGCGCGGTCGGTGCGCAGGGAGCAGACGACGCCCTGTTCGGCGAGGCGCTGGTGCAGGGCGGGGAGGTCGGTGTCGGTACGGGTGCAGGACACGATGCCGCTTTGGTGAAGCGCGGGGGCGTCGGCGCCGGGAACGTTCCAGCCACGCTCGAGCAGCGCCGGCACGAGGAGGGCGCGCTTGCGGAGCAGTTCGCTGGCGATGGCCTCGACCCCGACTTCGAGGAGCAGTCCGAACGCGGCGTGAAGTCCGCAGAGTCCGAGCATGCCGTGACTGCCGGGCTCATAGCGTGCGGCGCCGGTGCGGAAGGCGAGGGTGTCGCGGGCGACGAAGTCCGGGCAGCGCACATTGTGCCACCCGAAGCTGCGCGGCCGGAGGCGTTCGTGCCAGGCGCGGCGCACGTAGAGGAATCCGGCGCCGCAGGGGCCCAGCATCCACTTGTGGGAATCGGCGGCGATGAAGTCGGCGTGGGCGGCGAGCGTGGGGAAGGCGCCGAGGGTTTGGATGCCGTCGACGCAGAACGCGATGTCACGGGCGCGGAGTTCGGCGGCGAGGGAAGCGAGGTCGAGGCGCCAGCCGGTGATGAAGTGGCAGGAGGCGAGCGCGACCAACCGGGTGCGGGAGTCGAGGGTGGCGAGCACGTCCTCGAGCCGGATTTGGCCGAGGGCGCCGGGGGTGACCCGGCGGGCTGCGACGCCCTGCTCGGCGAGGCTCATCCAGGGGTAGACGTTGGAGGGATAGTCGTCGGCGTAGAACACGACGTTGTCGCCGGGTTGGAAGGGGAACCCGGCGGCCACCACGTTGAGGCCCTGGGAGGTGGGGCCGACGAGGGCGATTTCATCAGGGCTGGCCGCGATGAGTTGAGCGGCGCGGGCGCGCGTGTCGCGGACCAGGGAGTCGAGGACGGGCCGTTCCTGATCGTCGAGGGTGGCCTGTTGCGCGTAGTGCGCGATGGCATCGGCCACGCGTCGCGGCAGCGGGCAAACGGCGGCATGGGCGAGGAAGGCGCGTTCGGTGCAGACGGGGAACTCACGACGGCGAAGGGCTTCGTCGTGGAGGAGCGGATGGGCGCGCAGGGAGGGGGTGGGATTGGGCCTTGTGGGGGGCGGCCGGGCAGGGGGGGCGGGAGTCACTCCATATCCACGATGCCGCCGTAGAACCCGAGCCAGAACGAGACGATCTGCCATACTGCCGCGAGCATGACCGCACCGTAGAGCAATCCGGTGAGGAGTCCGGCGGCGATGCGCATGAGCCGCAGGCCTTCATCCTGGTAGTGTTCGCTGAGGCGCGGCAGGGCGTCATCGACTCGGCCGGACACCTCGCTGGTGGCATAAATGCTGGAGAAGTGGGGCGGGAACGCGGCGCTGGTGAGGAGGATATCCCCGGCGGATTCGCCGCGGTCGAGGCGGGGGATCCAGGTGTCGATTTCGCGTTCGAGCGCGGGGGATCCGCTGGCGGCGGCGGCGGTGGGCCAGGCGCGGGTGGCAGGGACGCCGGCATTGAAGAGGGCGTCGAGCGCAAGGCTGAACCGGGAGAGCGCGATGGCGCGGCGGGCTTTGCCGAGGATGGGGACGAGTCGCGTGACGGATTCGAGGAGCGAGCGCCAGGTACGGCCCTGGCTGTCCTGGGAGGCGAAGATGACCAGGATGGCGACCACGTAGAACGGAGTGAAGAACGCGGCTTTGCGTGAGAGGAACAGGAGGACGTTGCCGGTCTGGACGAGATCGATGAGATGACCGACGGGCATGATGAGGAACGCGACGTGGAAGAGCAGCGCGGGGTAGGCGAGTCCCATAAGGATCTGGCGCATGAGCCGCGCGCGGTCCTGGTACGCCTTGGAAAGGATGCGGCAGACGGCATCGAGGCGGCCGCTTTGTTCGCCGGCGCTGAGCAGGGCGACATCGAACTCGGGGGCCCAACCGCCGAGTGAGTGCACGGCTTCATCGAGAGTGCTGCCGCTGCGCAGACGTTCGAGGATGGCCGAGATGGGCTGGCGCAGGCCCACGGCGGGCGGGTTGCGCTCGAGGAGTTCGAGGGTGCGGATCAGCGGGAGCCCCGAGGAGACCGACGAGGCGATCTGATGATAGAAGTCAGAGCGGGCCGCGAGTTGCGTGGGGAAGAAGATGAAAGCCATGGCCGGCGGCCCGCGGCCCAGGCGTGGACCTCACGGACTAGAGGTAGGGCTCGATCGTTTCGCGGATGGCGCGCTTGCCTTTGGCGCCGCGCATCTGATCGACGATCTGGCCGCCCTTGAAGACGAGCAGCGTGGGGATGGCGGTGATCCCGTACTGCGCCGCGAGGGCGGTTTCCTTGTCGATGTCGACCTTGGCGATGGCGAGTTGGCCCTCGAGTTCGGTGGCCAGTTCGTCCAGGACCGGGGCGATCATCTTGCACGGGCCGCACCACTCCGCCCAGAAGTCGACCAGGACCGGAGTGGTGGATTTCAGGACCTCGGAGTCGAAGCTGGCTTCGGTGACATTCTTGATAAGCGGGGACGCCATAATGGGTACGAATGATGCCGGGGAGGCGGAACGCGATTGGCTGCGGGGGTCGAGCGGCGGCTAGCTGTCGATCTGGATGCCCATGGCGATGAGGACTACATGGATCAGAAATGCCAGGCCGATGATGGCCGCGGCCACGGCGAGGCCCTTGTCGAGTCCCGAGATTCCGGCGCCGGCATAGGCGGGCGCGGGTGCGGGGCGGCTCATGGGGGCAGGGGCCGGCGACGCGGGCTTGCTGGCGGCGGGAGCGGCCGCAGTCGCCGGCGCAGGCTTGGCCGCGGCAGGGGCGGGCGCCGCGGCTCCGGGGGTGGCTGAAGGCGCGGGCGAGGGAAGACGCACCGTGGGCGCGGCCGTCGGCTTGGGCGGCAGCGCGATGCGGACGGTTTCCTTCTTGGGCTGAACTTTGGCGGCTTCTCCCGGCGTGGGCGGAACCGGCGGTGTGCTGGGTGCGTTTTCCGACATAGGCTTTTCGCGAAGCTAGGTAGGGCGTCGGAAGAGTGTCAAACCTTTTGGCCCGAGAGCAGGCGTGCCAAAAAAAAAGAACCGGAGGCGGGAGGCCTCCGGTTCGCGAAAATGCGACAGGAATTTGGGGGTCGCGTTTCAGCGACGATCCCCGTACGAGCGGCGTTCGCCACGATCGCCGCGGTCGCCGCCACCACGATCCCAGCGTCCACCGCCGCCGCCACCGCCACCACGATCCCCGCGATCGCCGCGGTCCCCGCCACGGCTGTAGCCGCCACCACCGCCACCGCCGCCTTCACGGGGCGGGCGGTCCTCTTTCGGGCGCGCGACGTTCACCGTCAGGTTGCGCCCCTGGAATTCCTTGTTGTGGAAGATTTCCACGGCCTTGTTCGCCTCTTCCGGCGTGCCCATTTCGATGAAGGCGAAGCCGCGTGATTTCCCGGTGAACTTGTCGAACACGACGTCTGCCGCGCGCACCAATCCCGCCTGCGAGAAATAGTCCACGAGGTCGTTTTCAAGCGTGTTGTAGGAGAGGTTCCCTACGAACAACCTGGCTGCATTCATGTTTGGCGTGTCCTGCCCAGAAACCCAGTGGAGGGGACGTGCACTCGCAGCGTCACGAAGTGTGGCCGAGAAGTCTCAACCGACAGCCTGTCTACCGACACCGACACCGTTAGTTCTTGGCACCGACGCGCGGACGGTGGCATTCGGAAAACGCGTCGTCAATCTGCTAAACCTTGCGGCGTGGACAGGTGCGAAATCGGGGGTTTGGGACCCTGGCGCGGAGCGTTCAGGGCCAGCCTGGCAGCGGGTCGAATCGGGTTCCCAGGCCGGTCCCCAGGCAGGTCACAGGTCCGGGGTGGGGACGTCGGAAGCCTAGGTGTTGCGCGTGCGTGCGCGCGGGTGCGCTTCGCGATACGCGCTGCGGAGTCGTTCGGGGGTGACGTGGGTGTAGACCTGGGTGGTGGCGAGTTGAGCGTGGCCGAGCATTTCCTGGACGCTGCGCAAGTCAGCCCCCGCATCGAGGAGATGCGTGGCGAAGCTGTGGCGGAGCTTGTGCGGGGTGAGGGAGGGGTCGAGTCCGCTGGCGAGCAGGTACTGCTTGAGCCGATGCTGCACCGTGCGGGCGGGCACGGGGCGCGGGTCGTCGGGGCCCCGCCAGAAGACGGGTTGCGCCTCGGTGGGGGTGGCGCCGAGCGCGGTCCAATAGTGCGCGAGGGCGGTGAGGGCGTGACGGCCCACGGGGACGAGACGTTCCTTCTTCCCTTTGCCGCGGATGCGCGCGAGGGCTTCCCTCAGGTCGAGTTCGTGAGCGCGGAGTCCGCAGAGTTCGCTGATGCGGAGTCCGCACGAGTAGGCCATTTCGAGCATCGCCGTATCGCGCGCGCGCACCTCGTCTCCCACCGGGCGGCCGCGGGCGGGCGATTCCGGGTTTCGTGCCTCGAGGGAGGCGGGGGCGGCGACGAGCGCACCGACCTGATCGACGGACAGGAATCGCGCCAGTCGGCGCGGCACGCGGGGAAGGGCGAGATCCTTGAGGGGCAGGGTGGTGAGTTTTCCCTGGCGCACGAGATGCCGGTAGAACGTGCGGAGCGCGGAGAAGCGCACGCGGATGGCGGAGGGGCTGAGGCCGAGGCGGCCCAGGTGGCGCAGGTGGAAGCGGAAGGTTTCACGGGGCACGTGCGGCCAGTCCGGGGGGCGGCGGTGCTGCGCCTCGTGCCAGGCGGAGAACTCGCGCAGGGCGTGCGCGTAATTGCGCAGGGTGTGGGGTGAGACACCGCGCTCGGTGGCGAGATGCTCGAGGAACGCGTCGCAGAGAGCGTCGGAACGCGGAGCCGGCCCGCCGTCTGGGGAGGCGTCGGAAGGCGGCGACCCGGGGGCGTTCATGGGGTCAGGAGTCGAGGGCGACGCGGTAGGCGCGGGTGAGTTGTTCCACGGACCGTTCCCAGTTGAGTTCGGTGCGCATGCGATCGAGGCCGACGGCGCCCATGCGTTCGCGGGCCGCGGGGTCGTCGAGGAGCCGGACGATGGCCTCGCCGAGCGCGGCGGACGAGTTCTCCGGGACATAGAGGGCGGCATCCCCGGCGGAGTAGCGCCCTTCGCGCACGTCGAACATGACCTGAGGTTTTCCGAAGGCCATGTACTCGAGCGTCTTGTTCATCGTGCAATGGTCGTTGTACTCGTTCGAGGGATCGCACGCGACCCCCAGGTCGATGGTTTGCAGCGCGGAGAACAGGAACTCGTTGGTCACGCGCCCGGGCAGGTCGACGAAAGCCTGGAGTCCCCAGGCATCGCGCTGGTGCACGAGGCGTTCGTGCTCGGGACCGGTGCCCATGAGGAGGAACTGAACGTCGGTGCGTCCGAGCGTCTGCACCACATGGCGCGCGGCTTCGATCAGATGGATGACCCCATCGGCGTTCCCCATGACGCCCACGTAGCCGACGAGGTGGCGGCGGCCTTTCCGGAGCGCGGGATTGGGGGCGACGTTGCCGGTGCTGATTTTCGGCGCGGTACGGACGATGAACACCTCCCACGGCGAGAGTCGGCCGCGGGTGAGGGCGACTTCCTGCACGGAACGGTTGGTGGCGAGGGCCACGTCGGCGCAGGCGTAGGTGAGGCGTTCCGCCAGGCGGACCGCCCAGTAGAACAGGCCGCGGCGCTGGAACTTGGCCTCGTAGAACTCCGGCCACACGTCGTGGATGTCGTAGATCACGCGGGTGCCGAACAGGAGCTTGAACGGCCACGCGACGGCGAAGAGCAGGTCGGGCGGATTGCAGAGGTGGATGACCTGAAAGCGGTGTCGTCGCCAGGCTTTCCAGGCGAGGCGCGTCTCACCGATCAGGGCGGAGGCGTATTCACCGAGGAACCCGACCAGCCCGCCGGCTTCGTCGCTGATCCAGTGGCGGTAGATATGGATGCCGTCGAGGCATTCGTAGGCGGCGTGGTACCCGCGCATCTTGGGGCAGATCACCACCACCTCGTACCCGGCGTCGCGCAGGGCGCACGATTCCTGCCAGACCCGGCGATCGAGCGGGACGGGGAGGTTTTCCACCACGATGAGGATCGCGGGCTTGGACATGGGCGGAGGGTTACCAGCAGAAACCGTCGTAGGGGGCGCCGAGCGTACGCAGTTCGGGCCAGCCGTTGACATCGAGGAGGGTGTGCTCGGCGGTGAGGAGCGGGGCGAGTTGATCGGTGGGAACGACTTTCTGCGCGGCCACCACGAGGCCGCGGGTGCCGAGCGCGGCGCGGAGGTCGGTGTGCAGCAAGCTCGCGAGGTGCGGCATGCGGGTGTCGATGACGCGCTTGTTCGAGCCGACCAGCGCCGCGAGGTTGAGTTGCGGGTCGTAGATGCGGAGGCGATGACCGCGCCCGAGGCAGTGTTGGGCCACCTCGACCATGGCGCTTTCGCGGAGGTCGTCGGTCTGGGATTTGAAGGAGAGGCCGAGGATGACGATTTCCTGGTGGCCGCTCGTGGCGATGCGTTCCATCAGGCTCTGGAGGTGGCGATCGTTGCTCGGCAGCAGGCTTTCCACCAGGGGCAGGCTGGCGCCGGTGAGGCGCGCTCGGTGGACGAGGGCACGCACGTCCTTCGGCAGGCAAGAGCCACCGAACGGATTGCCGGGGCGCAGGTAGTACGGCGAGATATTGAGGCGCGTGTCCTGGCAAAGCAGTTGCATGACCGCCTGCGCATCGACGGACAGCGCTTTGCCGAGGCGTCCGATCTCGTTGGCAAACGCCACCTTGGTCGCGTGGAACGCGTTGCAGGCGTACTTCAGGAGTTCCGCGGTCTCCCAGGACACGGTCGGAGTGCCCTGGCCGAAGAGCGGTGCCAGGGCGGTAGGGATGGCGCCGCCGTCATGGGTGCCAACGGCGGCGAGCGAGGGTTCCTCGAAATCACGGACGGCGGTGCCTTCGCGCAGGAACTCGGGGAAATAGTAGACGGGCAGCGCGCCGCTGGATTGGAGGTCGGCCGCGAATTCGGCGACGAGTTGGCGCGTGCTGCCGGGAAGCATCGTGCTGCGCAGCACCAGCGCGTGGGGGCGCGATTTGCGGCGCACGGCTTCAGCGATCTCCCGCGTCACCTGCCGCACAAAGCTGAGGTCGAGACCGCCGCTGACGGTGGAGGGGGTGCCGACGCAGACCAGCGAGAGATCGGTTTCGCCCACCGCGTGCGAGGCGTCGGTGGTGGCCGAAAGCCGGCCTTCGCGCAGCGCGGCGCCCAGGCGTTCCTCGAGTCCCGGCTCAATGATTGGCGGACGGCCGTGATTGAGTTCCTCGACCTTGGAGGCGGCCACGTCGACTCCCGTCACGCGATGCCCGCGGGCGGCGAGGCATCCGGCGGTGACGGCGCCGACATAGCCGAGGCCGAAGACGGAAACGTTCATGAGCGGCGAAGGCTAGCCTGCCAGCCCGCGGCGCCTCAAGGGCGCGGTGGAAATCGAGGGGCGGGTCTGAACCTGGGCTCCGGATCCGACGCCAGGAGCCTGGGAGACAGGTGAGGATAGGCGACGCCACGCCGGTCGATCCTCCTCCTCCGGGACCGGAGGTGCCTGTCCTCCGCGGTGAGCATCGACCGGGGCGTCGTCCCCGGGCAGGATGGGGCATGCCTCGACGCCCACTTGCCCGCCGTCTCCGGCCGTGGATTTGGAGCGCGCTGACGCTGGTGGCCGGCGGAGTCATCGCCGCCGGACCTGGAGTCCCTTGGGCGAAGACCACGGCGGAGGCGGTGCATCTCGATCCGGACCGCCTGCGCGCGTTCACGGAGCGGGTCGGAGGTCACGGAGTCATCGTTCGGAATGGCCATCTGGTGGTGGAGTGGGGGGAGGCCCATCGACGGGCGGACGTTGCATCGGCGTGCAAGCCTGTCCTGATGCACCTGCTGCTGGAGGCGCTGGCGCGGGGTCGCCTCCGTTCGCTGGGCGATCAGGTGAGCGAGTGGGAACCTCGGCTGGCCGCGTTGAACCCGGAGTTGGGAGGGAAGGACCGCGGGATTACCTGGCGTCATCTGGTGACGCAGACGTCCGGCTACGGATTGCGCGAGTCCCCGGGCACGGCGTTTGCCTACAACGACTGGCAGATGGCCTTGCTCGCCGATCTGCTGGTCGAGCGCGTGTTCGAGAGCCCGTGGGCGCAGGTGGACGCGCAAGTGCTGGGGCCGATGCTGACCGGGCCGCTGGGGTGTGAGGACAACCCGACGCTGCTGGCCTTCGGGGAGAAGGATCGGCCGGGTCGGCTGGCGATCTCGCCGCGGGATTTCGCCCGGTTTGGGCAACTGTATTTGCAGCGCGGGCAGTGGAACGGGAAACAGCTCTTCCCGAAAGCCTGGGCGGAGGGGGTCGTACGCGCCCCATTGGATCCACGGTTTCCACGGGCGGATCGCGTGGCGGCGGCGATGCTGCCGGGCGCCCGTTCCTTGGGATCGCGTGAGATTCCCGACAACCAGACCGAACACGCGGGCAGTTACTCGTTTTTGTGGTGGGTCAATGGCGTGGACGCGGTGGGACGTCGGCGTTGGGCGGCCGCGCCTGACGACGCGTTCGCGGCGCTTGGCCACGGGGGGCGTCGCGCGTTGTGGGTGCTGCCGTCCCTGGGCTTGGTGGTGTCATGGAACGACGCGCGAGTGAGTTCCGTGGCGCAGGAGAACGAAGTGTTGGGGTGGTTGTGTGCCGCGGTCCTGGATCAGCACGAGAAGAGGACGGCCCGGGCGGAACGGCCGGCCGCGGAACCGGGTGCACGTGGCGTGGAGGCCTCCGAACGCCGGAGGGTGATCATTGAGACCGATGCCGGCGGAGATCCGGATGACGAGCAATCCCTGGTCCGCTTCCTCCTCTATGCCAACGAATGGGAGGTGGAGGGACTCATCGCCAACCGCGCCCGGGCGCGAGCCGGTGAGAACCGGAACGAGGAGCGCACGGGCGTGGGCATCGTGCGTCGGTTGGTGGATGCCTATGCCGCGTGCTGGCCGAGGCTGGTCGAACACGACCCGCGTTATCCTCGTCCCGAGGCCCTGCGCGCGGTCGTGAAATCAGGGTGCGACGATGAGGACACCGCGGTGGATTGGATCCTCCGCCGGGTGGATGATCCGGATCCGCGACCGATCTGGTATTCGGATTGGGGCTCGGATCACGGGTCTTCCACGAACAATATGCGGCGCGCGTTGGACCGGGTGTGGCGGGAGCGGGGTCCGGAGGGGTATGCGCAGTTCAAGTCACGGTTGAGATTGGTTTCGGCGGACGCCTTTGCGCAGCACACCTTTGGGGTGGAGCCACCCTTTGCGCTTTGGGTGGACACCTGGCGGCCGGAGATCGAGGGACGCCGTTGGTATCATCGCTTCTCCGCGCTCACGTCCAAGGCAGGCGGATTTGACCTGCGGCGGGATTGTCTGACCGGGCATGGTCCGCTGGGCGCGTTGTACCCCACCAACACCGGCATGGCGCAGAAGGAGGGGGACAGCCTGAGCTTTCTCTATCTGGTACCGAACGGGATGAACGAGCCGACGCATCCGGAGTGGGGCGGCTGGGGGGGCCGGTTGGGTTTGCAGCCCGGAGGGGGAGGGCGTTCGTATTTTTGGGCTAATGTCGCGGATGCCTGGCGAGGAGGGACGCACCGGGATCATACGTTGGCACGGTGGGCGACGGATCTGCAGTCTGATTTCCGGGCGCGGCTGGACTGGTGTGTTCAGCCGCGGGAAGGCGCCAACCACCCGCCGGTGCTCGAGGGCGTGTCGCCGGTGGTGACCGAGGTGGCCGCGGGATCGGTGTGGGAACGGACTGCGGACCGCGTGCGGGATCCGGATGGGGACGCCTGGTCGGCGGAATGGATTCACTACCCGGAGGCGGGGACGTTTCCGGGTGCGGTGGGGTGGCGGTCGGAGGGGTTGCGCCTGAGGGTGGACGTTCCGGAGGTGGATCGAGAGGCGACGGTCCATTTCATTCTGCGTGTCACGGACGAGGGATCCCCTCCGTTGAGCCGGTATCGGCGGTACATTCTGCGGGTTCACCCGCGGTGAGTTGGACTCGGGGGGGGCGGCTGGAGGAAACTTGTGGGGCGGATGAATCGGGTCCTTGCGGTTGGGCGAGGGTTGAGGCAGACGGGGCGGAGCCAAGTCATGAGCAACGCACAGGTCCAGGGAACGGCGGTGGCGGAGTCTGGCGGCGGGCGCTGGCGGGGCTGGGCTTTGGCTGGGGTTTTGGCGTTGGTGTGGGCCTGGGCGGTGGCCGGGTGCGTGGACGAGTGGCGCGACAACCCGATGTATTCGTACGGGTGGTTTGTGCCGCCGCTGATGATCTTCTTTGCCTGGCGCCGGTTGGAGGAACCCATGGTGGGTCGTGCCCCTTTCGAGGCGCCGCAGGGTCCGTCCCTGCCGGTGTGGGTGGCGGTGGCCGCGTTCGGCGTGGGGTTGCTGGTGTTGCCGGTGGAGTTGTTGCGCAACGAGCTGCCTGACGATCGCATGAACAACTGGTTCGTCGGCGTGGGAGCCGTGGCGTTCACGCTCTGGGTGGCGCGGTGGGTGGGGGGTTGGAGACTGGTGTGGACGCTGGCCTTTCCGGTGGCGCTGTTCCTGACCGCGGTGGCGTGGCCCAAGCGTTACGAGATTCCGGTCACCATCGGGCTGCAGAAGTTTGTGGCGACGGTGATCGTGGAGGTGATGCACCTGTTGGGCATCCATGCCGAGCCTCATGGCACGACGATTTATTTGCGGAACGGGCCGGTGGGCATTGCGGAAGCGTGCTCGGGAGTCAGGTCGCTCCAGGCCAGCCTGATGATCAGCCTGGCGGTCGGGGAACTGTTTTTCCTGCGCTGGGTGCGGCGTGCGTGGCTGGTGTTGTTGTGTGCCGTGGTGGCCATGGTCCTGAATCTGGGGCGCACCCTGGCGTTGTGCCTGATCACCGAGTATCAGGGTTCGGAAGCCATGCATCGGGTGCATGACTGGATTGGGGATGCGGTGCTGATCGTGCTGCCTGCGCTGGCGTGGGGCATGGGGCGGCTGCTCGCGGCGTGGGGAGGGGCGGTGGCGACGGAGGTGCCGGCCCGTGGTGCGGCGGGGGCGGTTCGGTCTCCTTCGAACGGGAGACGCCTGGGGGCACAGGTCTCGGGGATGGACTGGGGGCGGATTCCCAATCTCGCTCCTGCATTGGTCATTGCGCTTCTGGGCATGGTCACCTATCACGCGTGGCTGGCGGTGCTGGATTGGAGGAGCCCGCCGCAACGCGCGCCGTACTTCACGGTGCGTACGGGGCCAGGCATGGAGACCAAGGAGGAGTCGATGAGTCCTGATGTGTGGGGCGCGCTCACGCCTTCGTCCGGAGGCATGTACACGCGTCGGCAGGGAGGCGTGCCGGGCGGGCGGGTGCACCTGTATCATTTCTTCTGGAAACCGGCGGCGGCCAACCGCTGGGTGACGGGGCATCGTCCGGACGTGTGCATGCCGGCGGGGGGGTGGAAGAAGGATGGGGACGTGGAACCGCTGGAGGTCGAATTCGACGGGCAGCGGCTGACCATGCACTTGTTTCGCTTTGCCGACTCAGGTCAGCGGGCGTTGCAGGTCTGGGGGATCTGGCGGAACGGCGAGCCCATCCACATGGATTTCTTTCAGCGGCCGCGGCTCGAGTGGTCGGTGCTCACCGGTAAAAACCGATCGGCGGTGGAAGTGCTTTCGTGCGTCGTGCCCTATCTGGATGGGGAGCCGCCGGTGGAGGTTGCGCGGGCTGTGTTGCGCGACGTGGTGAGGTATCAACGGGACGACTCGGCGCCCGGGACAATGGCCCGCCGGGAAGGAACCGGACCGTGAGGTTCGCCCACGCGAGACTGGGCGAATTGGGGTGGGAGGATGTTGGCCTACCGCAAGGCGGGAGGCGCGAGTCACTGTTTTCCTGGAGGCCCTCTTTCCTGTGACGCAGCCCGACGAATTTCAGCGTGCCTTCGCGGCGGTCTCTCCGCTGCGCCGGGCGGTCACCTGGGGACTGGTCCTGGTCTGTCTGGCGGGCGCGGCCTGGGGGGCGCGGCCGGCCTGGCGCACGCTCAAGGTGTGGCGGGCGGACGGTTTCATGCGCGAGGCCATCGAGTTCCAGAAGGAAGAGCAGATGTCGCTGGCCTTCGAACGGGTGCGATCGGCGTTGCAGCTCGACCCGGACCGCATGGATGCGCTGCGGCTTTCGGCGAGGTTGCAGACACTGGTGGGGAGTGAGGCCAGCATCCAGGCGTGGCAGCGGGTGCTGGATTCCGCGGAGAGCACTCGGGAGGACCGCGTGGCGTACCTGGAAGCGGCGTTGGCGTTCGAGCGACCCGATCTCGCGGCGGCACGAGTTCCGGAGGTGGTGGCACAAGCTGACCTGACGGGGCGCGAGAGCCGGTTGGTGGCGGTGTATCATCTGAGCCGCAACGAGACGGTGGAAGCGACGCGCTTCGCGCGCCTGGCGGTGAAGCATGAGCCGGTCAATCCGACCAACGTGCTGTTTCTGGCCTCCCTGCTCTCGGTCGAGGCCTCGGACAGCGCGCGGAACGAGGCGCGGCGCCTCCTCTGGTCCGTGGCCGATCATCCTGACACCAACGCCATCGGTCCCACCGTACGGGTGGAGGCGCTGCGGCGAGTGGGGTCGGAGGAGGTTGGGCAACGCGACGATCGCGAGCGGATTGTCGCCCGGCTCGAATCGGTTGAGCCCCGGTCGGTGCGCGAGGACATCCTGCTGGCGGAAACCCGCATCCAGCTGGATCCGTCGTGTGCGGACGCCGTGGTGGCCGCGTTGCTGGCGATGCTGCCGCGCGAGGATTGGGAGCATCTCGAGCTGGCGTGTGAGGCGTTGTTGCGCCGCGGTCGCGCGGCCGAAGTGGTGCAGCTGACCGGCGCCGGGCGGGGCATGGTGAACCGGCGCTTGTTCCTGGCGCGTCACGAGGCCTTGCGCGCCGCGGGTGAAGGAGAGGAATCCTACCGGCACCTGCTGCAGACGGACACGCCGCTGCCTCCGTTCGATCTGGAACTGGCGCGCGTGCGGGCGGCGTCCGACCTGGGGGACGCGCGGCGGCGGGACGCGCACCTGAAGGATCTGCTGCGGGCGGCGGGCGAGCATCCGTTGCGGATCCGGCGGGTGGCGGCCCTGGCCGAGGCGGCCGGCACGCGCGAAGCGCTGGCGGTGGCGGAGGACGCCTGGACCCGCATCGGTGCCCGGGCCGCCCAGCGGATCGAATCGTTGCGCCATCTGCAGCGGTTGGCGGATCGCCGGGGCGACACCTGGACGGCGCGTGAGCACGCTCGTCGGGTGCGGCATTTGGGGGCGGAGGACGAGGAGCTCAAGCTCGAGTTGGCGTACTACGATCTGCTGCTGGAGGAGGAGCCTGGACCGGCCCTGGCCGAGGCGGAGCGCCAGGTGGCGGCGGATCCCAAGGATCCGTTTCCGCGCGCGGTGGCGGCATTGGCTTATTTGCGCGCGGGTCGACCCGAGGCGGCGCGGCTGGCGCTGGACCGGGTGGCGCTGGAATCGACGTCGCGTCCCGGGTTGCTGGCGGTGGTGGTGGCGGCCTACGCCGCGAACGGGCACGAAGCGCGCGCCAGAGAATTGGCGTCTCAACTCGTGCTGGCGAGGTTGCGGCCGGAGGAACGGACCCTCATCACGCGCTGGGTGGTGCCGGCGCCGGCGGGGGCGGAACTGATCGGCGTGGCCCGCTGACACGCTGGGGCGGGGCGGGTTGGTTCAATGCTCGGGCTGGCGGAGAGGCGGGAGGTCCACTACGATCGGGCGATCCAACCCGCCGCGATGCGATGGTGTGGCGCGGCAGGTGGGTCAATCCTCATGAGCCAGGAACCCTCAGGCACGGCGGGTGTACCGCCCGCGCGGCGCGATTCCCGGGGTGGCAGCCGGGGCGGCAGTTCCGCGCCGCCCTCGCGTCGATGGATCTGGATCTCCCTGGTGCTGGTGTTGGCGCTGGGAACGGCCGCCTATTTTGGCGCGCGGCCGGCCTGGCGCGCGGTGAAGGTCGCGCGCGCGAAGAGCTTTCTCCGCGAAACCGACGCGATGGTCGCCAAGGAGGACTGGACCCTCGCCTTCCAGCGGTCGCGATCGGCGCAACAGTTGGCGCCGTTTCATCCCGAAGTGGTGCGGCATTCCGCCCAACTCCATGCACGGTTCGGCCTTGAGACCGGCCTGCGTTTCTACGAGCAACTCCTGGCCATGCCGGCGGCGACCGACAGCGACCGCCTGGGTTATGTCGAACTGGCACTCAAGCTGGGCGCCATGGAATCCGCGTGGTCGCAACTCGACGATTTGCTCGCCGCACCCGCGCCCCCTCCGCACGCGTTGGTGCTCGGTGCCCAGTATTTCGCCTTCCGGCGGAACCCGCTGCGTGCCCTCGCGCTGGCGCGTTCGGCCGTGGCGGCGGAGCCGAACAATCCCACCAACGCGATGGCCTTGGCGGTGTTGCTGGGGGCGAGTCGGAACGCGGCGGATAAGGCGGAGGCGACGCGCATGCTGATGCCGGTGGCCTCCGCGTCAGGTCCGCTGCAACTGCGCGCGCTGAGCGCCCTGCTGAGCATGCCAGAGGTGGCGCGAGGAGATCGCGAGCGGGCGACGGCGGTTTTGGAGGCAATGCCGCAGCGGGGCCAGGAGGCGGAGTTGTTATGGTACGACGCGCGCATCGCGCTGGACGTGACCCTGCGCCCGCGCCTGGCGGACGAGGCCGTGGATCGGTGGGCGCGCGGGACTCCGCTCGAGCTGGCGCAATTGGGAGGCTGGTTGAACCGGCATGGATTGTACCAGCGCACGCTCGACCTGGTCCTGGCCGACGCTGCGTTGGCGCAGGAGGCGTTGTTCCGCGTGCGTTACGACGCGCTGGTGGGGGCCGGGGCGATTCGGGACGCCTATGAATTTGTGCTGCTGGATCGTGTCCCTGGGGACCCCATGCTGGTGGAGCAGTTGCGCGTGGCGACGGCGGCGCGGCTCCGCGATACCAAGGCGGTGCAATCGCATCTGCGCGCCATGCTGGACGCGACCAAGGGGAATCCGCGCCAGTTGCGGATTGTGGCGGAGGTGGCGCAGCGGTATCAGCAGCGCGGCATCGCGGACGAGGCGCATCGCGTGCTGAGCCGAAACAAGCGCG